>JAGLCZ010000184.1 GCA_023145975.1 Candidatus Hydrogenedentota bacterium
ATCCACCAGTCCGCCGAATTTGGCAACGGTATCCTTGTCTTTTTTCATTACAGGCGTACCCGTAAACCCGATATAACAGGCATTGGGCAACACCCGCCGCATTTTGGCATGTCTTGGACCATATTGCCCCCGATGCCCCTCATCCACCAGCACAAAAATATCACTGGATTCGTTGCGCTCTCCCGCGCGGCCCACTGCTGCTTCAAACTTGTCTATCACTGTCGTGATAATCCGTTGTCGTGTCCCCTGTAACATTTCCAACAGGTTTTTGCCTGTACGCGCCTGTTCCACTTCCTTGCCGCAGTGGTAGAAGGTTCTGAACAACTGCTCATCCAAGTCCACCCGATCTGTTACCAAAACAATTTTATAATCCAGAATATTCGACAGGGCAATAGACTTTGCCAGCAGTACCATGGTCAACGATTTACCACTTCCCTGCGTGTGCCACACCACGCCGCCATTGCGTCGTCCGTCCTGGTCACGGGATGCTATCCGCGTCATCAGTTTACGCACACAAAAATACTGTTGGTAACGGGCAACCTTCTTTACCCCCGCATCAAAGAGTACATACCGATAGCATAACTCCAGTAATCTTTCCGGACGACACAATGCAAAAAGGAGCCGGTCCTGTTCTGTTATCTGTCGGCTTATCTTTCCGTAAGATTCCGATGATTCCTGTGTCGACAACATGCCGGAAGCATGAATACTGTCAATTTCCGATTCAGTCAGTTCCTGATTCACTACCTGCTGCAGCAGAGCTTCACCGATTAACCCCTTCCATTCCGGTAACCGCCAGAATCCGTCTTCCCCTTTCCCCTCTGCCTTTTTTTCTTCCTCCTGTTCCCGCCAGCCCGCCCAGAATTTTGACGGAGTACCCACTGTGCCATACTTGGCGTCATTCTTGGAAATCGCCAACAGCAGTTGCACTGTCAGGAACAGTTTGGGAATCCCCTCATCCTTCTGATTGCGCAGATGCTGGGATATGGCTTCCGTCATTGGCTCCTTACGGGCGGGACTCTTGCATTCTATCACGCTAAAAGGAATGCCGTTCACAAATAGAACAATGTCCGGACGATATGTTTCCCGCGATCCGGTTCTCTCAACGACGAACTCTTCCGTTACGTGATAAATATTGTTTTCCGGATTTTCCCAGTCCACGTAACGCAGCGTGAAACTCTTGATATCCCCGTCCACGGACTGCTGCATACTCTTGCCCAGGCACAGCAGGTCATACACCTGCTCATTGCTGCGCACCAGCCCGTCCAACGGCGTTTCTTTCAACGCCTGCATAGCACTCAGGATATTACCTTCTGCAAAAGGCACTTCCTGTCCCTTATGGTGTATCCGATTGTGTTCCCGAAGCCACGGGGCAAGTATACCGTCCAGTATCACATTCGCCAAGCGGTCACCTCGAAGATTCAACGCCTCGTCCGGTGTTAGATAGTGCCAGCCCATGTTCTGCAGCACATGCAGTGCGGGAACCTGCGAAATCGCATTCTCAGTCATATCGGGTATTTGCATTGTGTTGGCCTTTTCTTCTAAAAAACGTTAACACTTAAAGGACAAAACGGACTCGGAGGAGATGGGTTCGATGTCAGGGCTTCTATCGCCCTTTGTCCTTTTTATCCTTTCGTTCTTTTGTGCTTTAAGTCCTTTGCGTCATTCGTCCTCGTTCTTTACATCCAAAGCGTCAGCGTTCTTCTGCAGATTTTTCTGCTCTGATTTGACTCGTCTTTCCACCTTCTTCACATCCTCGGCAGGCG
>JAGLCZ010000185.1 GCA_023145975.1 Candidatus Hydrogenedentota bacterium
AAGTACCCTAAAGCAGTAACCGCTAAAAAAGACAAAAAATGAAAAATCCCGATTCTACTCCCGTAACAGACAGTCAGTATATAGGATGCGGTCGTTCCTGTGCTGCCTTACACCTGATTACTTATGGCACATCCGGCGTGATGATTGGAATACTTCTAACAGGACTCGCCGTATGGTTATTGGTGCCCAATCTGATGTTGACGGTACATAAAAGCAAATATGCGAGTGTTGATGAAACCTGCGCTGCGCTCAAAGATTCTATTGAGGAGGCGGGCTGGAACTGCCCCGCGATCCATAATATAAATGAATCCATGACGCAGGAAGGCATAACTTTCCCACACGCAATACGCGTAGTGGAGCTGTATCAACCAAGCTATGCCCATGATGTACTTGAAAGTAATCCGGAACTCTTTGCACTCATGCATCCCTGCACCTTTGGAGTTTACGAGGATTCAGACGGCAGCGTGTATATATCCGGTATGAATATAGGTCTTATGAGCAAGCTATTTGGTGGACATATTGCCGAAACCATCGGAAACAAAATAACTGCGGATGAAATTTCAATTTTGGCACCTGTGATCGTAGAATAAGTAACAACATTCAGGGAGATGAAAAAATGAGTACAACCGTTACAGAGCTGACACCCTCAAATTTTTCGGAGAATATCACCACAGGCACGGTGCTGGTAGATTTTTGGGCGCCCTGGTGTATGCCCTGCCTCATGCAGATTCCAATACTGGAAAGTGTTGCTAAACGCATCGGAGATAACGCTGTGGTAGCAAAAATAAATGTAGAAGATTTTCCGGAACTTGCCGAACCCTTCGCTATAAATGGAATACCAACTCTTTTGCTTTTCAAAGAGGGGGAAATTATAGAGCGGTTCTCGGGAGTACAAACGGAAGATATCCTTGTGGATACACTGCTCAATACCGATTCCGTCAAATGATCCTTCTGAAAAAGGTTATAGTAAAAGACAAATAATGAAATAGGAACGCGTTTTAAAGTGTTTCTTCTTCGGAAGTGTATGAACACCCCCGTATTATGCCAGGGAATCTTTGGTCTGTAAGTATGTCCATCGACTTCCTACTATTTGTATGGCATAAAAAGAGAAAGACACACGATGAAATTTGGCACATGGCTGACAGAAAAAAGCGTATCCCATCCCCGCCTGATTATCGGCAGCACGGTGCTGCTCACCCTCGCCTTTCTACTGGCAGTTGCCTTACCCACACTTTTCCCGGATACAATTCCGTTATCACCTGTGCGTGTAGATACCGACCCGGAAAATATGCTCAGCAGTGAAGAGCCTGCACGTATATTTCATAATGAGATGAAAGATGTCTTCGCTCTGAATGATATGGTGGTGGTAGGTGTCGTTAACAACGTTCATCCCGAAGGCGTATTCAATCCGGAATCCCTCCACCGCATTTACGAACTGACGGAATATGCCAAAACCCTGCATGGCGAAGCAATCGGTGTTGACGACCCGCAAGCAGGCATAGTTTCCATCGATATCATTGCCCCCTCCACAGTGGATAATATAGAACAGGGCGGTCTGGGCGAAGTAAAATTTGAATGGCTTATGCCGGAACCACCGGAAACCCCGGAAGATGCCATTGCTGTACGCGAAAAGGCGTCACGTATCCCCTTTCTCGACGGCACTATGGTCTCCGAATCCAGAAAAGCCATTGCCCTCTACCTGCCGTTAACCTCGAAAGACTTGAGTTATCGCGTCTATTCGCTGCTGCAGGATAAAATAGCGGAATTCGAGGGCGATGAGGAATGGCATATTACAGGGCTGCCTGTGGCGAACGACACCTTTGGCGTAGAGATGTTTGTACAGATGGCGGTTTCGGCACCGCTGGCAATGCTGGTCATCTTTCTGCTTATGGTCTATTTCTTCCGTAAACCCGTTCTGATTATAGCCCCCATGCTGTTGGCGTTGTTCATTGTCATCATCAACATGGGTCTGCTGGTCGTAACGGGCAATACCATTCATATCATGAGTTCGATGATTCCCATATTTCTTATGCCCATTTCGATTCTTGATTCGATACATATTCTCTCCGAATTTTTCGACCGCTATCAGCAATTCAAAGACCGGCGCAAAACCGTTACACATGTTATGGACGCATTGTTTATGCCGATGCTCTACACATCACTGACCTCGGCGGCAGGGTTCGCATCTCTGGCAATTACCCCCATCCCACCAGTACAGGTATTCGGCATATTCGTTGCCTTTGGTGTTTTACTGGCGTGGTTCCTGACAGTCACTTTCCTGCCCGCTTTCATCATGCTGATCCCGGAGCGTTCCCTGGCAAAATTTGGAAACGTACAGGATGATGCCCGAAAAAATGACCCGAATACAAGTACTCTGCTGGGCCGTATCCTTAGTCGAGCAGGTCATTTCACCTTTACAAAGGCAAGATATATATTGGCGGCAACCGTACTTGTAACTGCTGTCGCAATTTACGGAATGACACAGATAACGGTCAACGATAATCCCACCCGCTGGTTTAAGTCCTCTCATCCAATTCGGGTGGCGGATCGGGTGCTGAACGAACATTTTGGCGGCACCTACATGGCGTATCTCACCCTAATGCCGGAATCCGACGGGGAGGATATGGGTTCTTATGTTATCGCTTTTGAAAAACGACTGAACGACCGTATTTTACAAAATGATATCCCCGAATCCTTACGCCCTAAAATGCAGGTCCTTGCAGAAACCCTATCGGATATAGCGGCAGCAGCCCCCGATATCAAAACAGTGCTTGCTTCCCTAAATACACAAATACAGGAAGAACTGGATAATGCCCTGGACACTTTAATGGAAGCAGATACTGCATCTTCCGAAATTGCAGAAACGCAGGTGGAGGCCTGGGAATCCCTGTTACTGCTGGTTGATCTTGAAGGGCAGCGGAGTGAATTATTCAAGCAGCCGGAAGCACTGGCTTATGTAGCACAGCTGCAGCAGGCACTTGCCGGCACAGGCAGCGTCGGAAAATCCAATTCCATTACTGATATTGTGAAAACCATCTACCGGGAACTGATGGAAGGGGACGATGAATATTTCCGGGTACCGGATAATGCGCGTGCTGCAGCGCAATGTCTGATCACCTATGAAAGCAGCCACCGACCCCACGATCTGTTCCACCTCGTTACGCCCACCTACGACAAAGCAAGTATCTGGGTGCAGCTTACCAGCGGCAATAACCAGGACATGAAAGCCGTTGTAGAAGCGATGGACGCCTACATCGCCGAAAATCCTCCGCCCCTGGGTCTCACCTGCAAATGGTTCGGACTTACCTACATTAATGTTATCTGGCAGGAGAAAATGGTAGGCGGTATGCTGCAGGCATTCCTGGGAAGTTTCCTGGTGGTACTGTTCATGATGAGTATACTGTTCCGCTCCGGCTTGTGGGGGCTGCTGTCCATGGCACCGCTCACGGTAACTATCGGCCTCATCTACGGCATGGTCGGTCTGGTTGGTAAGGACTACGATATGCCTGTGGCAGTACTGTCCTCGCTTACACTGGGACTTGCCGTTGATTTCGCCATCCATTTTCTGTCGCGAACCCGCGATATATTTGAAAAAGAAAAATCCTGGAAAGCCACCTATCCCCTCATGTTCGGCGAACCGGCACGTGCCATCACCCGCAATGTAGTCGCTGTTGCCATCGGTTTCACGCCTCTGCTCGCTGCACCGCTGATTCCCTATAATACGGTTGGTGTATTCATGGCCGCCATTCTCGGTGCTTCAGGCATCGCCACCCTATTTATACTCCCTGCACTGATACGCTACCTGGAACCCTTACTGTTTCCGGCAAATCGTGCATGCCAGTTGACTTGCCGCTGCAGTACGTGTGTCGTTACTACAGCAATCGGTGCGGCGGCAGTTGCCGTAAATATACAGCAACTGGTAAATGCCACCTGGAGCGTACTCTCACTGGCAAGCATGGGAGCAATACTGATCGCAGTAGGATTCTGCTATACCATGTCGCGACGACAAAAATGTCTGGGACCTCTTTTCGAAAACAAGCCCGATAACGACGATAAACAAGACCTTTGATATACTATATCCGGAAATCATAAAAACAACATTACTTCAGAAGGATAAGACCATGTATATAAGAACCGTTTCCCTACTAACCGTGCTGGCATTCCTTGCCGGTCTATCCGTTAGCGCACAGGACATTTCCAATGTGGATGAAATCATTAAGAAAACAAATCACACCTCCTATTATCAAGGAGACGATGGACGTGCCCACGTTAAAATGACCCTTAGCGACCGTCAGGGAAACACCCGCGAACGCGAATTTATAATCCTGCGACGGAATATGGACACAGAAGATCAAAAGCAGCACTTTTACATCTACTTTCAGCAGCCTGCCGATGTACGCGAAATGGTATTCATGGTCTGGAAATTCATCGATAAAGATGATAGTCGCTGGCTCTACCTTCCTGCACTTGATGTGATAAAGCAAATTGCCGCAGGGGACAAACGCACGAGTTTTGTGGGCTCCACTTTTTTCTATGAAGATGTGTCCGGACGCGGTATTACAGAAGATACCCATGAGCTTGTTGAAACAACGAATAACTACTATGTAGTAAAAAGCGTCCCTAAAGATCCTGCTTCCGTCGAATTTGATTCCTTCACCATGCACATACATAAAAGCACGTTCATTCCCGTCAAAGTGGAATTTGAAAAAGGCGGCACCGTATACCGCATCGGTGAAGCCCGGAAAGTTGAAACCATCCAGGGTTTCCCCACGGTAACACAGTCAATTATGAAAGACCTGAACGCCGGAACGGAAACGACCCTCGATTATTTAAAAGTGGAATATAATACCGGGATTCCTGATACCATCTTTACCGAACGGTTCATGCGCCGTGCACCACGTAAATACCTAAAATAATAACGGGGCAAATGAAATGTATCGGACAAGAAAGAATATCTTGTTGTCTAAAAATAAGTTAATGCACTGTTTATTTTTTGTATGTGGGGGCTTGGTTATTCTTCACAGCATGGGATATGCCGAAGCGCCGCCACTGCCTGC
>JAGLCZ010000186.1 GCA_023145975.1 Candidatus Hydrogenedentota bacterium
GGTGGCACGCAGAGGGATGGTCATATTTGCAATTATCGCAGAGAAATTCTGTTGGGCATTTTTGTTTGAGCCACCATTCCAGAAGGCGTTCCTTCCAGTATTGTAGTCGCCCCACCATAATATGTCTTTTCATTCTACTTCCCTTTTATGATTTTTGGAAACGCTTGCGGTATGCTCCCGGATTCATTCCTGTATAACGCAGGAAGAGTTTTCCAAAGTTACTTTGATCTGTTATGCCTACCCGTTTGCCTATTGCAGCAGCGGATAGCCGGGTGTTGCGGAGAAGGCGTTGAGCTTCCTCTATGCGTACGCGGCCAAGATATTCAGAAAAGGTTATATTTATTCGGCATTTCAAGGCGCGTGTAATCGAGGATGCTGCTACTTTATGCTCGTTGGAAAATGCGGATAGTTCAATGTTTTTTTTATAATTTTTATGTATCAGCTTAATGAGTAGGGGAAGATAAGCAGGAATAGGTTTATTTCCGTTGTTGTGCATACGACGTAATAAGCGCATCGCATATTTTAGCATTTGCCTTGAATCATTCATTGTCGTAATATCAGAGGTGAATTCTGGGTATGCTTTCATCGCAGCATCAGTTGGATTTCCCATTTGTCGTACTGCTTCCATTATTTGAGAAACAGTCTGTATTATAAATGCTTGTGCTGATTTTTCTTGTGTTCCTGTTGATACCTTCAATTCGTCAAGTTTGTTGGCTATGGATTGAGTTACTATAGTCGAATGACCGCATAGCAATCCCAATGCTGCCATAGCTACCCATGTACCTGAATCCGGATTTTTGGAAGCAGCCTGTTTTTTGAAAGGGATATATTCGGTATCGTTATTTGCTGTGTTTGCCGGCGTTTCCAAATGGGATGGTTTTTGGTAAGCATCCCATTTTGTGTGTAATGCTTCGACCAGCCATTCTGCTGAGGCGCTGACAGATCCTGTGGGAATGGTGCGTACATCTTCCAGCGCGAAGGATATTGCCTCATCAACTTCAAGTTCATCTTCAAATTTTCGTAGTCTTCGGAACACATCCTCGGAAATCTTTTGGTTTATTTCTTCCGGAATATAGGGCCCGAAGGTGATGACATAATTACTCTCGTTGAGTGCAGCAATAGAAACGCAGGTAAACCCAAGGTGGCATACAAAAGTAATTGGTGTTTTCTGTTGTAGGGTAAGTGCTGCCGCTTGTGTACGTGATTCACAGCAGGCACGTGCTCCTTTGGATGATTTATTGGTTTTGGTACAAACCTTACATTGTCCCCATCCCTCTATATGCAATTCATTGCCGTCATAAGCAAGATAGTGAAGGGACATTGGAAGTGCTATTGCTTTTACTGCACGATCAAGTAGGGAAATAATAGGTTCATTGCGAAAGAATGCCGGCGAAATTTTCACGGTTTCACCTCGTATATGGGGGATACCCTATCGGACGGTGCCGCTTCGATATGGACTTCCATTCCTTTCAGTGCTTCACGTGCCAGTGTGCATGCCAGTTCAGGGTTGTTATTATCCCGGCTGATATGGGCGAGTATTACGAGATGTAATGATTCATGACGTATATGTTCCAGCAGCATTTGTACGTCCAGATTGGATAGATGACCTGTCCTGCTTCGAATGCGTTGTTGTACCTTGGGCGGATAAGGACCCTGGCGAAGTAGTTCCGGGCAATAATTGGATTCGATAATAAGGGCATTCAGTCCCCTGAGACGTGCTTTGGAAAGCTGGGAGCAGTGTCCAAAATCTGTGGCTAAGCCGAGTGAAAGATTATTGCATTTTACTACATAGTTAACCGGGTCAGCGGCATCATGGGAAACAGCATAACTGGTTACTGCCAGATTATTGAAGTGCAGAGTGTCTCCTGATTCAAAATAAACCTGATTTTTAATCTCTCCTATATAATCCGGTAGTGCCTCTGCACATAGTTCCGTCATAAAAACAGGCACTTCAGTGCGTCGCGAAAGAACGCCTAACCCACGGACATGGTCTGTATGTTCATGGGTTATTAGAACGGCATCCAGTATATCGGGGGACATGCCGATTTGTTCCATAGCCAGCGCAAGACGTTTATAGCTGAAGCCATTATCTATCAGAATATGTGTGGTTTCATTGAAAATAAGCAACGCATTACCGCTACTACTACTTCCTAATAAGACAAAACGTAACAACGTAAAAACTCCGTGCTAGTGGGATTATTCTTCTGGTGATATAAGTTTGTAATATCGTCCCATCCAATACCCCAGCAAATAATCATGGCCGTTAAATTCGATTGGGAGGTCTTTCTCCCGAGTCCCTGCACTATGATAGGGGTCTTGTACCCAGGCGGACCAGCTTTTGATACGGCGGTCGATTGGGATCGCAT
>JAGLCZ010000187.1 GCA_023145975.1 Candidatus Hydrogenedentota bacterium
TTCAGCGTCCACACTTGTTTATACCGTATCTCCTACTTGTTTTTCACATTCAAAGGACTCAAAGTAAATGAAACTTGCAGTAATCGGCGGGGGAAGTTCCTATACCCCTGAACTATTGGATGGTCTTTTTTCCCGATTGGATAAAATACCCGTTTCGGAAGTGTGGTTAATGGATGAAGATGCTGCCCGTCTGGAAATAAATTCTGGATTTGCTCGTCGTATGAGTGAACGTCATGGTTCCCCCTTTACAGTACATCACACCACAATAATGAAAGACGCGGTATGTGATGCTAAGTATGTGATTACGCAAATACGTGTGGGTCAAATGCCGGCACGTATTGCGGACGAGAAACTGGGGCTGAAGTATAATATTATTGGTCAGGAAACTACGGGGGTGGGTGGCTTTGCCTGTGCATTGCGCACTATCCCAAAAATCCTCGAAGTGGCACATACCATGGAGGAAGTTACACCGGAAGGATTCCTTATCAATTTTACCAATCCCGCCGGCATCAATACGGAAGCCGTATTGAAGTATAGTAAGATTCGAACGGTGGGGCTGTGCAATGTGCCTATTGGTATGATTATGGATGTGGTCAAATATCTGGGGGGCGATCCGGAAGATATGGTTCTTGACTATGTAGGCTTGAATCACTTGTCCTGGGTACGTCAGTTTCTTCATAAAGGTCAGGATATTACTCCCAAAGTTATTGAAACTTTTATCGAGCACGCCCGTGAAGAGTGGGAGGAAGAGGTTACCCGGGAAAATATGATCGAAGCCATACGAAGTCTTGGTATGTTTTGTAATTACTATCTTCAATATTATTACAGTGGCGATACCGTACTTGAAACGCTGAAAAATAAATCCTGTACCCGTGGTGAAGAGGTGGTAAAAGTCGAAAATGCCCTTTTCGCGAAATACCAGGACATCTCCATTACAGAGAAACCGGAGGAATTGAGCGAGCGGGGCGGGGCACATTATTCCACCGCCGCTTTTCTTCTGGTGGATGCCATTGAGAATAATCGTCAGAATCGTCAGATTGTATGCTGTCGTAATAATGGTGCTATACCTACCTTTGATGATGATATCGCTGTTGAAGTATCTGCCATTATCGGCGAGAATGGTGCTGAAGCAATTCAGCAAGAGGTGCCGGAACCTTCCATACGCGGTTTGATGCAATTGATAAAAGCGTATGAAACCCTTACCGTTGAAGCAGCAGTACATGGCGACCGTGCTGCAGCATTTGAAGCAATGCTATTACATCCTCTTATGCCCAATGCGAGTGGGTGCAAAGAATTACTCGAAGAATTGCTGGAAATTAATCGTCCCTATTTGCAGTCTACCTTTTTTAAATAGTCTTTTTCTTAATCCTAATAACCTCAGTAAGGAGCCAAGAATGAACCCAAAGGTTGTATGCGACACAAAACTTCCTAATCGGAATCCTGACATCAGCGGTAAAGTACGTGATATTTATGATCTGGGTGATAAACTATTGCTTGTCGCTACAGACCGTATATCTGCATTCGACTGGGTTAATCCCGTAGGTATTCCTGATAAGGGACGTATTCTGACTCAGATATCACTGTTCTGGTTTGAGAAAATGGCGGATTTATGCCGCAATCACCTTATTTCCGCTGATATTGCAGATTTTCCTGCTGAATTCCAGGAGCATGCGGAGATATTTGCCGGACGTTCCATGCTGGTTCATAAATGTAATATGCTGCCGGTGGAAATTGTTGTGCGTGGTTATCTTGCCGGAAGCGGTCTTAAGGAATATAAAGTTTCGGGGACTGTATGCAATATTAAACTTCCCGAGGGACTTGTTGAAGCTAGTAAACTTGATGAACCTATTTATACCCCGGCAACCAAAGCAACCGATGGACACGATATTAACATTAGTCCGGAAGAAGCGGGAAAAGTTATTGGTGAGGAACTCAATCAGCGCGTTTCTGATACTGCGATGACAATTTACAAGCGGGGTCGGGAATTGGCGGGAGAACGGGGTATTATACTTTGTGATACCAAGTTTGAATTTGGTCTGCTGAACGATGAACTTATTCTTGCTGATGAAATACTCACGCCGGATTCTTCACGGTTTTGGCCGGCGGATCAGTATGCCCCCGGACAGCCCCAACCCAGTTATGACAAACAATTTGTACGCGATTATCTGGAATCGGTCAATTGGGATAAAAATTCACCCCCACCCCCATTGCCGGAAGATGTCATAGAGAAAACACGTGACAAGTACATGGAAGCCTATCGCCAACTGACGGGTAAGAAAGAACTGTAATATGCATTCCAGTAATTCTGCATCAGGAGAAGCGTGTAAAGATTGTTCTATACCACTGGCGCATTGCCATGCGGGTGATGACGATCATCCCCGCGAAGAATGCGGCGTATTTGGAATTCATGGACATCAGGAAGCATCAAAACTGATTTACCTTGGTTTATATGCCTTGCAGCATCGCGGTCAGGAAGGCGCTGGTATCGTATGTGGACAGGATGGCGTGCTTACGGCGCATCGTGGTATGGGCCTGGTTGCCGATGTATTCAAACCCCATAAACTCAAACGGGTTGTTGGTGATTGCGGTATTGGTCATGTCCGATACTCCACTTTTGGAAGTAGTAATCTGCGTAATGTGCAGCCCCTGGTCGTGGATTATGCCAAGGGGAGTATGGCAGTGGCTCATAACGGTAATCTTACCAATGCTGCTTTGCTTCGAGAAGAACTCGAAGCGGCAGGGGCCATCTTTCAGTCTACAACAGATAGCGAAGTTCTTATCCATCTTATATCTCGATCTAAGGGAAAAGAATTTACTGACTGTGTTGTTGATGCACTGCGTCAGGTAGTGGGTTCCTATTCCATTGTTATCCATAATGGCGAAACCCTTGTTGCTGCACGGGATCCCCACGGATTTCGGCCTTTATGGCTTGGCAGGCTTGACGATGCCTATGTCGTGGCAAGCGAAACTTGTGCATTCGATATTATAGATGCGGAATGGATCCGTGAAATAAAGCCGGGGGAAGTTCTTACTATTACGCGGCATCGGGTACAGTCAAGCGAACCCTTTGAGTCGGTAACTCCCAAACAATGCCTGTTTGAATTTGTTTATGTGGCACGCCCCGATAGTTATATATTTGGGGAAAGCGTTGATATTGTCCGAAAGAAACTGGGACGGGAATTGGCACGACAAGCACCAGTTGATGCGGATGTTGTTATGGCAGTACCTGACTCAAGTAACCCGGCAGCATTGGGATATTCGCATGAGTCAGGGTTACCCTTTGATATGGGATTCATCCGAAATCATTACGTGGGTCGCACCTTCATCGAGCCGGATCAGGGGATTCGCGATTTTGGTGTCAAAATTAAATTAAATCCGTCCCGACCTGCTGTTGAGGGAAAGCGTATTGTACTTGTAGACGATAGTGTTGTTCGCGGAACCACAGCACGAAAAATCATTAAAAGTTTGCGCCGCTGTGGTGCAAAGGAAATCCATTTTCGGGTGGCTTCGCCAAGAATTACCAATTCGTGTTATTACGGCATCGACACGCCAAACAAAGAGAAATTGATTGCCCACAAATTAAGCGTTGAAGAAATTCGGAGTTTTCTGAATGTGGATTCTTTGGAATACCTGGAACTTGATGCGTTATTGAAATCAACCAATGGTGACCCAAGTCATTTCTGCACGGCATGTTTTACCGGTGAATATCCAACACCTGAACCCGGTGACTATGAATTGCATACCAATAATCTGCGTCACGTAGATCATAGTACTGCTGTATTGTATGAACGCTGATCGCGCTCCAGACTGTTTTTGCCTAAAGCATAAGAAGGACATGGAGTTGCGAAAAAATAATTTGATGGATATGAAATGAGATCAGGCGTTACGTCGATACTGTCCACCTACTTCGAATAGTGCTTGTGTGATCTGACCCAATGAACAGCAACGGACGGTCTGCATAAGTTCACCAAAGATGTTATCCCCTGCAAGACAGGTGTCTTGTAGGGATTGTAAGGCTTGCTGCGTCATATCAGCATGGTCTTTGTGGAATTTGTACAGCCGATCAACCTGCCCTCGTTTTTCCTCTTCCGTACCCCGTCGCAATTCCATTTGATTAATCATTTCTTCGTGATCTACTTCCGGGTTCACAAAAGTATTTACTCCCACGATTGGATAGTCACCCGAAGCTTTTAAGTGTTCATAGCGAAGAGATTCTTCTTGTATCTCGCTGCGCTGATAACCTCGCTCCATCGCACCGAGTACGCCGCCCCGGGAGCACAGATGCTCAAACTCCGTAAGAACAGCTTCCTCCACTAAATCGGTCAGCTCATCAATAACAAAAGATCCCTGTAATGGGTTCTCATTAAAAGCAAGACCATGTTCCCGGCTGATTATTTGCTGGATAGCCAAAGCACGCCGCACCGATTCTTCAGTAGGCGTAGTAATCGCTTCATCATACGCATTGGTATGCAGCGAATTGCATTGATCGTAAAAAGCAGTGAGTGCCTGAAGCGTTGTTCGAATATCGTTGAAATGAATTTCCTGTGCGTGAAGAGAGCGACCACTGGTCTGAATGTGTGCCTTTAGTTTCTGGGCACGTTCATCTGCGCCATAACGGTCACGCAATGCGACGGCCCATATCCGTCTGGCAACCCGATTCAGTACCGCATATTCGGGATCCATACCACAAGAGAAGAAAAAAGATAGATTGGGCGCAAATTCGTTTATATCCATACCGCGAGAGAGGTAATACTCTACATAGGTGAATCCATTTGCAAGGGTGAATGCCAACTGCGTAATGGGGTTTGCACCTGCTTCCGCAATATGGTATCCCGATACCGACACCGAATAGAAATTCCGTATTCCCTGCTGCAGGAAAAATGCTTGTACATCCCCCATCATTTTTAAGCCGAAATCAATCGCAAATAAACAGGTGTTCTGCCCTTGATCTTCTTTAAGTATATCAGCCTGAACCGTACCGCGTACCTGTTGTAATGCAGTTTTACTAATGGATAAGTATTCTTCTGAGGACGGTTCCTTTCCGTTCTTCTCTTTAAACAGGATGCATTGTTGTTCAATGGCGGCATTAAAAAACATAGCAAGTATAATTGGGGCAGGACCATTGATGGTCATGGAAACCGATGTACTTGGTGAACAGAGGTCAAAGCCGTCAAAGAGTTTTTTCATATCTTCAAGCGTGCAGATCGATACCCCTGCCGATCCTATTTTTCCATAAATATCAGGACGTTCATCCGGATTTTGTCCATAGAGTGTTGCCGAATCAAAGGCGGTGGAGAGGCGTTTTGCAGGAGCATCCTTGGACAGATACTTGAAACGCGCATTGGTACGTTGCGGATCGCCTTCTCCTGCGAACATGCGTGTTGCTGCTTCATCGACACGTTTTAAGGGGAAAGAACCGGAAGTAAAGGGGAAATAGCCAGGCAGGTTTTCCAACAAAAGCCAACGCAGCAGTTCTCCTTCATTTTCAAAGTGGGGGAGAGCAATACGCGGTATTTGGTTGCCTGCTAAACTTTCTTTATGTAACGGCGAACGTATTTCCCGTCCGCGTACGCTGTAACAGAGTTCGGTTTGTTTATAGGAATTTTGTATAGCAGGATATGAGCTAAGCAGATCACGGCAGCGTAGATCGAGTAGTTGCGACTGACGTGCACTTTCTTCATGAAGCGCGGCCTTGACTTTTTCGTCTGCAATTAATTCTTTTGCTCCATCCAGGCGCCATCGGTTAGACGCAATATGCGATTGTTCCTCCGTAAACGTACGATACGCGCGTACCGTATGGGCTATTTCAGATAGATAATCAATACGTTCGTGAGGAACAACTACCGAAGTATCGCTTGAATACTTGGTGGCAGGGACAGGAAGGGAAGACTTTAAGGTCGTTTCACAATGTTCATTTATGGCGCATAATAAACCGTGATACAGCGCAGTAACACCATCGTCATTGAAACGGGAGGCGATGGCACCAAATACCGGCATTTCTTCCGGGGACTGTTCAAAACAATGATGGTTGCGTTGGAATTGTTTACGTACATCATGCAGGGCATCCCCGGATCCGGCGCGGTCATATTTATTAATGCACACCAAATCGGCATAATCCAGCATTCCTATTTTTTCAAGCTGTGTTGCCGC
>JAGLCZ010000188.1 GCA_023145975.1 Candidatus Hydrogenedentota bacterium
CGTTCTGCCATCCAAATGGCGACCCGAGATATTGAAGATGCTATCCGCAGAGGAAAAGAAGAAGAACGGTGGACGAAAATAAAAGCACTTTGCATGACATATTCCGCGCTTCAGCCAGGAAACGAGCGTTACGCAAGCCTCTTAGAACATGCAACCATGATGAGAAATAAACCCAAAGTAACCGTTGAAGGCTTCCTGGAACTCGATGGGGAGCTGTATGCATTCCTGGAACTGTTCGATCCCAAAACGGGCGAAACACTTCGGTATCGACGGCGGGAAGGGGAAGAATTCCATGATGTCATGCGTGTCGTACGCATTATAGGAAATCAACAATCTGTCGAAGTAGAATATTTGCCCGCGCGCTTCTTATGGACTATCCCCGGTCCCCGTGAAAGATCTAAAAACAAAAAATAATCAGATACGCATCACATCAGAATTTCCTCTATATTCACGAAGAAAAAATCTGCACGGTAGACGGACTGTGCTCTTCGTGAAGCAATTTACGAAAGAGCAAAATATCCGTGTCAGAATCCCGTTTTAACTGGACAATAGCCCTGCTCCTGCTGCTTGCCTGTAGCCTCGCCTACATAAATACACTGGACGGCGAATGGGTGTGGGATGATTCCTCTTCTGTACTGCTACACAAACACGTCCAACAGCCTGGAAAAACCTTTCTACTGTTCTCGGAAGATCAACATGCTTTTGGGCGGGGACAAGGTAATTTCTATCGTCCTCTTGTTGCAAGCTCTTTCATGCTGGATTACTATTTTTCCGGTGGACCAAGCCCTGATGACTATGCAGCACAAACTCTCCCTGAAATATCCCCCTTTCTCTTTCATCTTTCCAATATATTCTGGCATTTGTCAGCGGCACTGCTATTACTCCTATTATTGCACTTTCTGAAGGCACCCCGCTTTGTAAGAGGGGTTACCCCGCTACTCTTTGTTGTCCATCCGCTGCATACCGAGGCCGTGGCCTACATCAGTGGACGAGCAGACATGATGTCCGCTGCCGCTATCTTTGCCGCCTTGTGTTTTTCTGTTACTGCAATACAACACAAACGTCCTGTAGGGGGAACCATTGGTGCTGTACTCTGCTTTATTGCCGGCTTATTAAGTAAAGAATCCACTTTGATTTATCCAATTCTACTTGGAATTATATTTCTAACTGTACGCACTAAAAGGAACACTCTTGAAAAGACAGCAATACAAGAAGAGAAAATACCGTTCTATCTTCGTTTTGCACCACTCCTTTCTGCAGCTTCTGTTCTGGTACTTTACCTGCTTCTGCGTTCTACTGTTCTGAATTTTGCCAACGGTTCAACCGTTGATGCTTCTCCATTGCCACACCGCTTATTTGAAACAATGCAATCCCTGGGATTATATGCAAAAATGCTATTCTTTCCCATTGGACTTCATATGGAACGTTCCCTGGACGGTGTCCCTTCTGTCTACGCTCTTTTCGGCATCCTTTTCCTGCTCTCTCTTATTGCAGGCATTGCTCTTTCCTGGTATTCAGGTCGCAAACGTATTGCCGCTGGATTTGCCTGGTTCCTGGCATCGTGGTTACCCATTTCCGGTATATTCCCCCTGAATGCTCCCCTGGCAGAACACTGGATGTACGTGCCCATGGCAGGTTTCTGGTGGGCCTTTCTGGAAATAATCTGGGAATTGTGCAAAGATACCCGCCGCATTAAAATCGCTTATACCATATCCTTAATTCTCTGTATCCTTTTTATAGCGATGACAGCACAACGTAATCGTGAATGGCATGATAACGAAACCCTGTTTCGCGCCACATTACGTGAAAATCCCAATACGATACGGGTGCATTATAATCTTGCTGTAACCTACGACAATATTCAAAGAAATTACGCAGGTGCACGCCGGCATTATGAATACTATATTAAGTTACGCGACCATGAACGCGCTGCAGCCGGGGTAGACCGAGGCACATTTACCAGTGACGACATTGAAGTACGCATGTCACTGGGTCGACTATTGCTGCAATCAGGAGAATACCTGGCGGCGTTCAATACACTCGCGCCGCTGAAGCAACTGGCGAAAATTGAAGCATGGCGTCCCACGGCAGCACTGGCCGCTCTCCAAACGGGTCAAGCGCTTCTAGCGCTGGGCGATATTGGGCAGGCACACCATTATTTCCAGGAAGCCGTAACTATCGATCCTAATCTTGCCACAGAAGTTGAACTCCAACTCAGCGGGCAGCCCTTTGGCGATAACTTTTAGTTATGAACCCAATCCCATATTTATAAAAAAGAGACTATAATACCATCTAATACTCCTGCTTCTCCTGCCGATCAATAGGGAGCATATACTTTTGACGTATAAAAACAAATATTAATAAAGCGTAACATTTAAACCGGTCCCTAACGCTACCGACTCTGCCATTGCCTTTCCTGATTTATTTTTATAAATGAGTACATGAGTCGGCAATACCAACAGGATATCCTGGATACCATTGCCATTCATATCAGCCAATAAAACGCTCCTCTTTGCATTTCCTGCCGCTGCCAATACCCCTTTCGGCACACTCAGAGTTGCCAGGCAAATTCCTTTTGCATCATAAAGTGCCCGTGAATGAGCCACAACAATCTCTGCAATACCATCACCGGTCCAGTCGAGTAATTTGTGGTGACGACTGTAATCTGTAATAAGTTCTCCAAGTTTGTTACCCGCTCCATCGAACAGCCAAATTGGACTCTGCCCTTTGGGTTGATGATCAATATCTACAAGGATCTGCATTCCATGTTGCTCTGCAGTAAGTTTTCCGATATTGATTGATTCAAAATGGTAGCCCGTTACTTCCCATATAGTTTTTCCGTTACCATCTGCCACTGCGATGGCGTTCGCACCACAAAAAGTAAGTGCAATCCGCCAATCTTTCAATTTGTTGCCATATTCAAGTATACGTGCACAATCCAAATGACCTCGATCCATCTCAATACGTTCTGAATCATAAACCCAACGTACTGTACCATCACAATTGAGTAACGCATATCCCGCGATAATTTCATCGCGACCATCGTGATCCAGATCGATGGGCCGCGGCTGATGCGCTGTGCGATATCCACCGGGTTCCTTTACTGCCCACAGCAATACCCCATTTTGATCATATGCCCAAATTTGATTGTAACGATTTTTCACCAGCACATCGGTAGGACGCCCCTTTCCCGCAAGATCGCAGAACACAATACAATCTGTCGCATCCTTCTCGATAGGTATGCGACGTTTTTCCACTCCCGTTCGTCCATCCAGCTCCACGATGGCACCTGCCTCACACACAGTAACATCTATTTGACCATTTTCATCCCAATCATGTGCCTGACACGCTACATCATGGTGCCAAGTCTTACGTCCAATATCCGGCTTTCCCCAGTGCCAAAGCAGCCGTCCGTCCAGCTTATGCACAGCAACAGCACTTGTATAATGGACATCCCCTTCATTAAAATTTTCGGCGGAAATAATTTCAGGAACCCCGTCCCCGGTAAGATCGGCAGCAACTACCCACTGTCCTCCATAAGCGGGATCCAAAGGAATAACACACCATGGCATAATCACTGGCACCTTGTCATGAACCTCTTTGGTATCATCAACCAAAAACTGCGGAGAGCCCTCTTTCGGTACAGAGAACACATCCGTACTAAAGAAAATCTCCACGCAGAACAATACAATGGCTAAAACGAAATATCTCATGATTTTATCTCCTGTCATATTTGCTTCGAAATCTTTTTTTCAGTTTCTTGTTCATTGTAACACCGCAAAACTCATATTTAAACACTTATATGAAATCGCAATCACTTTTTCTTTATACTGTTAGTTCTGAAGTGCAAAACTTAAGTGAAAACAGAATTCATCTGTACATCCGTCGAAAACCAAAGTGCAGAACTTTTCTGCTCTAAAAACAACCTGATGTTGGAAAGATTCGCATATGAAAAGAAATGGTCGCCTTCCAGATCGCGCAACCATGAAAAAAGTCGGTGCAATTATTTTAGGCGGGGGGCGCGGAACACGCCTGTATCCACTTACTGCAGTACGTTCAAAACCCGCAGTACCCCTATGCGGTCGTTATCGTCTTGTAGATATTCCATTGAGTAACTGCATCAATTCAGGGATTAACCGTATCAGCGTACTGACGCAGTTCAACAGCCGCTCCCTGAACCGGCATATCAACAGTGCGTACCGCTTTGATTCTTTCAGCGGCGGCGAAGTGGAAATACTTGCTGCGGAACAAACCAATGAAACAGGCGACTGGTTTCAAGGCACCGCAGATGCAGTTCGTAAGCAGTTACTCCATATCCAGCAACAGGGCGTAGACCACTTCCTAATTCTCTCCGGCGATCAACTTTATCGTATGGACTATCGCAATCTACTGCAAACCCATCTGGAGAAAGATGCCGATATCACCGTTGCCGCATTACCCGTTAATCGGGAGGATGCGTCCGGATTCGGAATCATGAAAGTAAATGCGCGATGCGACATACGCAGATTTATTGAAAAACCAAGCGATCCCGCTGTTTTAGATTCATTGATAACCCCCCAACCCGTTTTTGACCATTTTGGGTTACAGGCCGACGGCAAAGATTTCCTGGCATCCATGGGCATCTACGCCTTTAAGGCAGAAGTTCTTGAAAAACTGCTGTCTCAAAATCCTGACTGGATTGATTTTGGAAAAGAACTAATCCCCAATTCCCTGAAAAGCCATAAAGTAGCGGCACATATGTTTTATGGTTTCTGGGAAGATATCGGTACAGTACGTTCCTATTTTAATGTCAGTATGGAGATGACTTCTGCCAATCCACCCTTTAAATTTAACGACCCGAACAAAATGATTTACACCCATAAACGGGTCTTGCCGGGAGTTCGTATCACGAATGCTTCCATTAAAAATGCCATTATCTGCAGCGGCACGATTATAAACAAAGCAACTATTACAGATGCTATCATCGGCATTCGCAGCATCATTTCCACAGGAGCAACTATTAAAAAAAGTATCATTCTAGGTGCTGACTACTTTGAAGATTCTCAGTCTGATAATGCCCACCCAATTGGAATTGGGAAAAATACACACATCGACCACGCAATCATCGACCATAATGCACGCATCGGAAAAAATGTTATTATAAAAGGATCTAAAAGATTAAAGGATTACGATGGTGAGGGTTATGCCATCCGTGACGGCATTATTGTTGTATTCAAAGATGCCATAATCCCAAGCGGGATGAAAATTGGTGCTGTCTAACTTGAAATTATCAGCCCCTAATTGGTACAGTCTATGCTTACAGTTTAGGTAAGCAGTTTATACCAAACAGGAGGCAATGTCATGCAAACGTCACTTATCATCGAGTCAAATGGTTCAGGAAAAGAAAAGCTAGAGGAGTTGTTAGAGAATGGATGGCTGGTAACATCTGTTACGGCAAACCATAGTAAGAGTTATAACGACTTCCTCATCATCCTGGCGAAAGGCTAATTGAATTGTTTGACCGTTATGTTATACGGTATGAAGGCGTGTAGAAAAAAAAGGAAACTACAATGAATCGAAGAAATACGTTACTCGTTGCTTTTGTGTTGGCTATTGCCTGCGTTGTCATCTTAAATTTGATCGGTGTGCCGAGTCGTATTACCGATGAAGATCAACAGCGCCGTGATAAGATAGGTCTCCGTCTGGAAAAAATTCATGCGGAAGAAAATATTACAACCGAGAAAAGTAAAGTAGAATCCCCGAAAGTAATCGCGGATTCTCCGAAAAAAACAGAAGAAACAAAGGAGAAGACTATGTGGCCGGAAACAGCACCTGATACCTTTAAGGTAAAATTCGAATGCACTAATGGCGAGTTCATTGTTGAGTGCACAAAAGAATGGGCACCTATCGGGGTAGAACGTTTTTACGCACTGGTGCGTGAAGGCTATTTTGACAACACCGGCTTCTTCCGTGTTGTCCCCGGATTCGTTGTTCAGTTCGGTCTTGCCGCTGATCCGAAAGTAACTGCAAAATGGAAAAGCAAAGTCATTAAAGACGATCCTGTAACACAAACCAATGCACCGGGTACCCTCACCTTTGCCACCTCTGGACCCAATTCCCGTACGACGCAATTATTTATCAATCTAGGTAATAATGCACGGTTAGATGGAATGGGATTCGCTGCTTTCGGCAAAATAGTTGAAGGAATGCCTATCGTACAAAAGATAAGTTCGAAATACGGTGAGCGTCCGCAGCAGAACCTTATTACCAATGAAGGGGACAGCTATCTGCGCAAAAACTTCCCTGACATGGACTACATCACCAAAGCCACACTGATAAAATAGTTTTGTTTGATATTGTATGCCCGCCCCGGCATTCTTTTGTCTCCGGGTCGGGCATTTTTTTCTTCAATAGATGACACCGCCCCTCCCGCCTTTTCGTTATGATTCCCACACAAATCCTCCCCGCCTTTTTCTGTCCATAAGGAATCCCCATGATAGCCGACAGATGGGTTAATATCCCAATAAAACCAGCCCGTTTTCCTTTCTTTTACGGATGGATAATTGTCGCTTGTACCAGTATCGGTATCATGGCCAGTATTCCGGGACAAACTATCGGTGTGGGTGTCTTTGTTGATTTTCTGGTAGATGTGATCAAACTCTCTCCGGACAACTTGAGTCTGGCATACCTCATAGGTACTCTGGCCAGCAGTGTAGTCATGCCTTTTGCCGGACGCCTCCTCGACCGATGGGGTGCACGCAGTATGGGTGTAATATCGAGTATGGGTCTGGGTATTGCATTGGGCGGATTTGCCTTATGCAATATTATTTCACCCCCCGGCGACATTTCCTGGCTTCGCGCTATGATAACCCTCTGTTTTCTATTCTTCTGTATTCGTTTTTTTGGTCAGGGATGTCTCACGCTGGTTTCACGAGTAATGCTGGCACGATGGTTTAACTACCGGCGTGGTCTTGCCACTTCCATAGCGGGTATTTTCGTAAGTATCGCTTTCAGTGGAGGCGGTGCCTGGATACTAAACGAACTGGTAGTCAATCTAGGTTGGCAGGGTGCTTATGTAACATTATGCATTGCCATCGGTGTTGGTCATGCCATTTTTGCCTGGATATTCTTTCGTGATAATCCCAAACAGTGTGGATTACCTCAGGACGGATTTAATGTGTCAGCACCGCAAAATAAGGATATACAGGAAACTGCACCCCCGGATTTACTGGTTTCACAAGCGATGCACAAAATAAGTTTCTGGTCATTTAACTTCGGGTTGGCAGCCCATGCCCTGCTCATGACCGCCATTGCATTTCATCTTACAGCTATCGGTGCTGAATCCGGTCTGGACAGACAATCCATGTATGCAATACTATTGCCCATGCCTATTTTCAGTATCAGCGGTAGCTTTTTCTGCGGATTTTTATGTGACCGCTTCGATCAACGCTGGGCACTCATGCTTATGATGCTGTCGCTCATCCTTGGACTGATGGGTCTATTGCAGCTTCCCAGCCTGGGCGGACGGTTTCTGACTATATTCGGCCTCGGTATTTCCGGCGGATGTTTTGGCGTTATCAGCAC
>JAGLCZ010000189.1 GCA_023145975.1 Candidatus Hydrogenedentota bacterium
CTGCAACTACAGAGCGACTTATCATAACAGATTGCATACCGCTGGAAGGCGAACCTATGGAAGGGGAACCCGATCTGCCCTGTCCCCTGCCGCCGATTTACGCGATAGACCTGGCACATATACTCTGGCTGCATCTGGATCGGAATACGGATGGTGTATTGACCTTTGAAGAAATAATAGCCCGGTATCCCCAATTCCGCTTAGAGTGGTTCCAACGGGCAGACCAAAATCCAGATGGTATGCTCGATCTGGACGAAACCGTAAATATGATAGAAGAAGGGAATAGTAACGGTGAACCACCACACCCCGGCGATGATGATATTGATATACCAGTTGATTTGGTGTCACGAATCGACAGGAATGGCGATCGGTTAATTCAATATCGTGAAGTTGCCCTGTTCCTGACGCTAAGACAATTCCAGTGGCTCGATTATAATAATAACCGGGTACTGGATTGTGAGGATTGGGAGCGAATCATCACACTGCCCCCTCCTCCCGGTGAAGGAGAAATGGATCCCCATTGGCTGCCTGTAGAAAATGATCCTGATGGTGATTTTCTCACAACGGAAGAAGAAGAACTACTGGGAATGCGTCCCGATATTCCTGATCAAAACCGAAACCAAATTCCCGACGGCGTGGATCTTGCCAGACGCCTCAGCAGCAAAATAGAATCTCTGGTGTGGATACATGCTGATGGTCATCCCCCCCACATGCTCCCCTCTGGAGACTTTGAAGAGCTGTTGCCAACTAACCAAAGCTATGTCATTCACTTTGACTATATGTTGGACTGTGTCTATGAATGCGCCATTTGTGGTGACTATACCGCTCTGGGTCATTTACAAATTGTAAATCCTGCTATCCATAACTCCTGGACAGAGGGTTTTGTTATTCCACTTCATGCTTGGCACTTCATGCTGCACGGATCTTTTAGTTACCTTGACGGCATGTGTGGTCCCGACTACGAAAGGGCACGCATCGATATAGCACAGCTTCATCATGTTCTCCTTGCAGCTAATGATCCTATAGAAGGCGAAGGGCCTCCGCCCCCGCCCGATGGGGACCCGACACTGGAAGGTGAAGTACCTCCGCCGCCTGATCCTGACCCAATGGTGGAAGGCGAAAACATACCATCCGATGGAAATCCGCCTATAGAAGGTGAAGACGGACAGGACTATGGCGATCCAGCACTGGAAGGCGAAAACGTGTCATCCAATGAAGACCCAACTGTGGAGGGTGAAAGTGTGCCATCCAATGAAGAACTAACCCAGGAAGGCGAGGCACTGGATAATCGTGCTCTGGATATACCATCCGGGTGCAATGGAACAGGAAGTACCGTAAAAAGGGTAGGCCGTTTTCTGCTCGACTATTTCCTGCTGGGTTTGGCTGCTATGGTACTGTTGGGAATTACTTACACTCAAAAACAACCTGAATAAGTAAAGTTAATATCCCTTTCTTCATCTACCCAATCAGGGAAGTATATCCTGCTTCTCTGATTGGGCAGGTGAAAGGTGCAACACACAATTGGTATGTAAGGTTAATTACAAAACAACAGGACATACCGTACTTTTCACAAAAACGCTTTGAAAATAGGTTTCTGTCGATCTGGAAACAACAAGGTCAAAATAGATATATCTCCTTATATAAATTCCTATTGCTTGCGTTTAGAGAGTTTCTATGCTATTATAAATACGATATGTTTTCAACTTTCGCATATTAGGCGTAAGAAGTAAACAATTTATTGGGTTACATAGGCATCTTCCTCATGGCACTCCCGTATAGGGGCGTACTGCGGTATGAACAACACAGGAACGTAGCATGGAAGCAAATGAGCAGCAGAAATCGTTAGAAGTATTTATCGCCTCTCAAAAAGAAGAATCCACACTCACTGCGGAAATACAAGAAAAAGTTGTAACCGGGTTGAGCGGTCTTCAGTCCCAACTTCGAGTATTACTTGAAGAACTAGACAACAAGAAAAATGACACTGCCCGCATCGCCTCCGAACGCCAGAAAAGTTGGGATGTGCTGCAGGATCTATATACATCGGGTAAGCTTATCCCCGCTGGCACTTCGGCACATATTGAGGAACTGGAAAATACACTTTCCGAGCAGAAAATAGCACTCGAAGAAGCGCAAGCACAAACAAAGCAGGCAGAGAAATTACTCGAAGACGGTGCCAGTCCGGAAGTAAAACGTCAAATCTCGGAGATGGAGGGAAACCTTGAAAAACGGCGGGAAACCATCAATATTGCCCGAAACCG
>JAGLCZ010000019.1 GCA_023145975.1 Candidatus Hydrogenedentota bacterium
GGAGACTGGGGAAGATATTCAGACACATGTTTTTCATCGCGTAACAGATCGTTTGTGGATGGTGGTATTCAAACCGGACGTTGGGGGCAGCTATACGTTACGTGTTCATCATCCGCGTATCCTGTCCTTCGAGGAAGTGGTACATGTTTTTTTGCGGGGTAGTTCAGGGCGAACTATTGGAGCTGATGGTTTGCAGTTGACAGTGAAGCCTGATTCTCCCTATGGAGTAATGTTTGTTCAATTAGCGCGGGTTACAGTTCCAGCTGTTGCGTCTATGCCGCAATGGGGTGATGCGTGGCGTATCCGGCCGGAGGCAACGCCCGTGGATGATCGCGTTGAACTTACCCTTCCTGTTGGCGGCGAAAATGCTCCCAAAGCCAGGATTTATCGCAAGTCAGGATCGGGATGGCGTTATGTCGGCGGGAAAAAACAGGGCGGATATCTAACTGCGTCAGTGCGTACTTTTGGGGTTTACGCAGTTCTGGAAGATACCCGTGCTCCGGTTATTAAAGAGCTATCGCCCCCTGACGACTATCATGCGAAAACACAGCGCCCCATTATTCATGCGATCATAAGCGATGTGGGAAGCGGAATTTCCAGTTATGGTATTACTGCAAACGGACAATGGCTTCTGGCGGCATACGATCCGGATACAAAGCGGCTTACGTGGGAACGGGATCAGGAACTGCCCTCAGGAGATCAGAAATTGGTCTATCGCGTGGTGGATAATGTCGGCAATGAGACTCGTATCCAGAGAATGATACATATCCCGTAACGTGCAGTCTGTTTTTAGAATATATTTCTCTTGAACCTGATATGGAAATGATGTATCGTATAGCACGAATATCGCAGGGAATGTGTACGTTACCTTTATTGTGCCCCGATAGTTCAGTGGATAGAACGAGCGCCTCCTAAGCGCTAGACACAGGTTCGATTCCTGTTCGGGGCACCATTTTATTCCTGTTTTTTCTGGACTATTCTCTTAATAAAATATCACAGATAAGCTGGGATTTTTTGAGGATACTGCGGAATAAATTGTTTCGTTGACTAAGACGGCGCAACCGTATAATCATGCCGCGTTCAAGTCGATAGCGGGTGGCTTTTGGAGCTTTTGGGGCAGTTATATTATCACCGGCTTCTTCGAGTACTTTCCACAATGTATCTACAGGATAGCCTATTGTCGCCAGATCATCAGGATTTACAGCGGCAATCATTTTCTTTGCCAACGCGAGTTTTCCAGGATCTGTTGCCAACTCTGCCACCCATTTTTTTACGGATGCTGTTGTAGGACGTTTATGCTGGGAAACGCCAATAGGATCACCCAGCCCTGTCGCCTTTTTGGGGTCTTTTGTCTCCCCGTAATTTATGGCATCTGCTTCATAGGGAACGCCAATATGCGCACAGATGCGTTCAAACCAGGGCTCCGGTTCACGTACCAGTTGTTCGTAACAAACATGAAAAGCCTTATCATTATTGCTTCGCAAAAATGCTGCCAGGGCAGGCACATACCGTTCAATGATTGGATTGAAGTCATGGGCAACCTCATAATCACCATTGAAGAAGGAATTGGCATAGGAGGAAAAGATTGCAAGCGGATGTCGTGTAAGCACAATGTAGGAAGAATCGGGATAGACTTTTGTCATGAACGGTAAAACCAGGGCATAAGCGGGCGTCTTATCCAGGCAATAAGGTTTGTCCCCTTTTGCGTGGGTATATCGTCCATATAATACATCGCAGTATGCGCGACAGGCATCCCAGTAATCCTGTTCACCTTTGGGTAGTTGTGATACAAATCCTTTTTGGGCTTGTGCTGCCAGCACATGATCATAGGGTGCTTTGTCTACTTTGTCCCAAACCCCCAAGTGTGCCAGGGGAGTGAGAAGGTGCGGTTCAGGTCCACCTTGAATCTGGGAATGAGAGGAAAGCATACGCTCGAGCATCGTTGTGCCCGAGCGCGGTGCGCCAATAACAAATACAAGATTGACAGATGACGAAATAATACTCATGCCTATACTATATCGTACTGCACGTGTCCAACGCTATTTATGAGCATCATGGAATAGCAGTTTAGCCGCACAGGCAACCCTGGGACAGTAGTTGTATTATGAGCAGAATGGGACCAACGAGCACAAGCAATACCAGTACGATCAAAGCAGCTGAACCACCGATAGGGAATATCTGATGGAAGGTGCGTACTTGATAGATGGTCAAAGGCAGCCTTAGTATATCCGTAAATTCTCTTCTTTCGACAGTGCCTGTTCCCAGCCAGAATTTTCCAAGATGATCGGAAGGTACATAACCAACAATATAATAGGTACCGTCTGCAGGTAATGTGATTGTTTGTTCCGCAAAGACCCACGACGTTGTTCCTGTGGTATCTTCGGTAGAGGGCGTGGAGGCACCCAGAGTACTGGTCGGGTAAACCGTGCCGCCATAACCCGCAGGAAGGGTAAAAGGTACATTCGCAAGGGCAGGCATTGCAGTGCCCAGCAGGGCAAATGCAGGACGGTAAAACTCCAGTCCGGTGATAGCGGGTACTGCCAGTTGAATAGTAACAACTTCGCCTGCAGTTCCATCAAAACGCAGCCATACGGTTTTTGTACTAGCCGTTACGGTGTGCGGTACTGCTTGTGCGCGTTGTATGTCTTCAATGGGGATGGCACGATTTTCATCGTTGTGTATGCCTTCGTTGGGTACATACTGTCGTGCCCAGGCTCCGTTCATCACACAAAGAACCAGCGCTGCAGTGCTGAAAAATACATAGAGGTTTTTCATCGTCACATTTTCCTTCATAGGGTTCAAACCAGTGGACTCACAATCCCTAACCCCCTCGTGTTATATAATATCTCATAAAGATAAAGTATTATAGCCTGAAATCTATAATAAAAAGCAAGTATTTTACAGATAATAAATAAACTTATGGCTAAGCTTCTTGTATTCAGTATGTTATATTGTTGACATAAATGCAAATACTAAGTATTTATTGAAAATAAGTATGCAGTGTGAGTCTTTTACAGCTTATGGGGTGGCAGAAATATCTATTGTAAAGGTAGGGAACCTTTTGAAACGACTAAACCTTTCGTCTCCTATTGTATTACTTGCTACGTTATAGTATTGCAGGTACTTCGATGAGCAGGAGTTTCTTAATGTTGAAATATAGATTTATTATATTCGCCTCAATATTGGGGGCATCGTTCCTTGTACAGGGTGTATCGCACCTGCGGTGCAAATTGCCGGAACAGTCAAATTACTTCTTGGCGTCTATAGGGTTCATGCAATGAGGCCGGTCGTTCATACACCGTGGTCAGCGGATGGGAAAACTGCTGCTGCCGTGGCTGTAATGGCATATATATTTTCTTTTTCAGCATCCTATATAGTCAAAAATATCCGCAAAATTCTGATATTTTTTGTGGGTATTACTGTGCTGATTTCCGGGGTTGCCATGCTGCTATTACCGGGTCCGGGCACGGTTGTTATTCCGCTTGGTCTTGCATTGCTGGGAACAGAATTTATCTGGGCACGGCGTCTGTTAAAGTATATGCTTGATAAAGCCCGATCGGCGATACAGCATTTTCTTCGTCGCAAAGCAAAAGGAAATTAAGGTGCGTCCTTGAAGGGATATCTGTTTACTACGTGCCCGAAAAATATACTATTCACTTGATACCTTTCCATCATTCAATATACCATATCCGCAATGAGTGAGTTTTTTTCATAGATTGATACTGCGACCACAGGGAGTTTCATCGTGCCTACCGATCCAATCCAAGCCTATTTTAGCCAAGTAAAACCCGAAGAGAGTGATCCTGCGTTTGTAGCGTATCTGGCGAACTTGACGGTTGTAGCCAGAACGGCACCGGAAGTGGCGCATGCCATTGTGCAGGAATTGGCGGACCAGCGCAGGTATCTGAAATTGATAGCCAGTGAAAATTATTGTTCGCCGGCTACGCAGCTTGCCATGGGCAATCTGTTGACTGATAAATATTCGGAAGGCGTGCCTTACCAGCGTTTTTATGAAGGGTGTGATAATGTGGACACAGTGGAAGCCCTTGCCCGGGATGAAGCGTGTAAACTTTTTGGAGCGGAACATGCCTATGTGCAGCCGCACAGTGGTGCTGATGCCAACATGATTGCCTACTGGGCAGCACTGACGGCACGGGTAGAAGTGCCCGGATTAAAAGCAATGGGCAGTCCCAACCCCGCCAAGTTATCCCAGGAAGACTGGAACGAAATACGCGAATCTCTGAATAACCAGCGCTTGATGGGTATGGATTATTATTCCGGTGGTCATTTGACTCATGGTTATCGCCGTAATCTTTCCGCCAAGATGTTTGATGCGTATAGTTATGCTGTCAACCGGGATACGGGTTTGTTGGATTACGACGAGATAGAAAGTATGGCGAAGGAAATAAAACCGTTCATTCTCCTTGCCGGTTATAGCGCATATCCCCGTCATATTAACTTCATGCGTATGCGCGAGATTGCCGACAAAGTTGGTGCTGTTTTCATGGTGGATATGGCGCATTTTGCCGGATTGGTTGCAGGCGGTGTGTTCGAGGGCGTGAATAATCCCGTGCCTTATGCGCATATTGTAACTTCCACTACCCATAAAACACTGCGTGGACCTCGCGGTGGTTTTGTGCTTTGCAAAAAAGAGTTTGCCGACTATGTGGATAAGGGGTGTCCCCTGGTTATCGGTGGACCGTTGCCTCACGTTTTGGCGGCGAAGGCTGTTGCTTTCCGGGAAGCCAATCAGCCTGAATTCAAGACCTATGCCCACGCGGTAGTTAATAATTGCAATGCACTGGCTAATGCGCTTCTGGAGCAGGGATTTACCCTTGCGACAGCAGGTACGGATAACCACTTGTTATTGATCAACGTGGTCGAAAGCTGTGGGCTTACCGGCGCTCAGGCAGCGAGTGCAGTGCGCGAATGCGGTATCACGCTGAACTTTAATTCATTACCCTATGATCCAAATGGACCGCTGATTACCAGTGGCTTGCGGATCGGTACTGCGGCTGCAACCACACTGGGGATGACTGAAAAAGAAATGAAAGAGATTGCCGCCATAGTTCGATTGGTATTGGATCATACGAAACCGGCCATTTTGACCAGTGGCAAAAATGTGGGCAAACCCAGCAAACGTAAATATGAACTGGATGCGGGTGCAAAAGAAGAAGCACAAAAACGTATACAGACTCTGCTTGGTCAGTTCCCCGTTTACCCCGAATTAAACTTAGAAGTGCTTAAAGCGAGTTTTTAGTTCAGGGCTATTCCGCATGATCAGTTACGGACTGGCTGCTGTCGCTTTCTTCCTGCCGTTGCGGCACAAAGTTTTTTCGTACCGCTTCCTCAAGTTCTTTTGCCAATACTTTGCGGTCTGTGCCGCGTATAGTTTTTTCTCCAAACTGAATGGTAACCGTAGTACCGCGATATTGCAGGAAACGATAGAAGTGGACGTAGAAGGGTATTGGTTTCCACCAACTGCATAATATTCCAGCTGCGGGTGCGTTTGCCGCCGTGCGGTAATAAATGCTTGCAAAATTCACCGGTATATCAAGCGTCACAGCTGGCTGCAGGAGAGGGGATCGGAATGGGTTAATATCGAGTCCGCAACTGGTGTGACTTTCGGGAAAGACCGCGATGGCATCGCCTTCAGCGATCGTTTCTTCAATGAGTATATTGACACGGGCTACATCTCGTCGATCGGTTCGGTTGATGAAAAGGACATAGAAGGAGCGGGCTACAAAGCCAAAAAAAGGCCATTGTTCTACATCAGCACGTGAAACAAAGATACATCCCGTCTGTCGTGCCAGTATTACCATATCCAAATAGGAAAGATGATTACAGACCATATAAAAAGGAGGAGCGGCAGGCGTTCCTTTCACGATTACCCGAAGTCCCGCAGCAAAAGAGAAAGAGTATCCCCAAGCCCGCAGCACGTAGCGTCGCAACATGCGGTCTGTTCTGCGGGACACGCGGGCTATCGGCCAGAATAAGAGCCGGAGTCCCACAAAGAATAACGTCAGGGGTACAAGCAGCGCCATGAGGATATAGGCACGAATAGGGTTCATGATGCCTTTGCTTTCCGTTTTTTCTTAGACCCTTTTAACTGAATCGACACGGGACAATGGTCCGAGCCGAGTACATCATCGTGGAGGGTAACCTGCTGCACCTGGGGCAGCAGTGCGGTGTTGACACAATGATAATCAAGGCGCCATCCAATATTTCTTGCACGCGCCCGTGTGCGGTAGGACCACCAGGTATATCCAACCGTTTCCGGGTGGAAGTGACGGAATACATCCACAAAGCCGTTGTCCAGAAAGGTGGTCATAGCCTCCCGTTCTTCAACGTAATAGCCTGCATTATTTTCATTTGACTTGGGACGGGCAAGGTCTATTTCGCGATGGGCAATATTGTAGTCGCCGCAAATAATGACGTTCCTCCCCTTTTTTACCAGAGAAGCAAGTTCTTTGTCGATGGCGCTGCAAAAAGATAGCTTATAGGGGAGTCGGTTCCGCTTACTTTGGCTGTTGGGCCAATAGGTATTTACCAGGGTGAAATCTTTGAAATGCAGCAGTTGTGCCCGTCCCTCACTGTCAAATTCAGGAATACCCAATGTCGTTGTGGAATCGGGGGCAATTTTTGTAAACACGGCGGTGCCGCTGTAACCGCGCTTTTCCGCAGGGTTCCAGAAAACATCATAGCCTGCAGGGGGGCACAGTTCAGTGGGGGCTTCTTCCGGCAGCAGACGTGTTTCTTGCAGACAGAGAATATCGGGTTGTACTTGCGAAAACCAATCCATAAACCCGTTTTTCAATACAGCGCGTAGTCCGTTCACATTCCAGGAATAGAGGGTGGTCATAAAGATATCCCCAGCCTTGTTTCGGTGTTACGGCACGGAATTTCACACGAAGCAAAGCTGTATTACGAGTTGAAATTGTATGTATGTCAGCCAGTTAATACCATGATAGTAACGAAATCCGATAATAGAGTCAAGGAATTATTGAAGCGGTCATAGGTGTTATGGCATATTCTTGGGGGAACGGTGGCATGAAAATATGGACTTATGGAGGTTTAAGATAGATGCAATCCAGGACAAAGGGACAGGTTGAGGCAGAGATCAGCGAGGCCATCATCCGTTTCGAGAAAGAGTATATGGGGCGGGGGCCATTGGAAACGAAGTCTTTTGTAATCGGGGATATGGTGCTTGTCAGACTCAAAGGGGTCCTTACCCAGGCAGAATATCAGCTTGCTGCATCGAGTGAGAACGCCAGAGGCAGGGAACTGATTAAGCAGGTGCGCATCGAACTGCTGGAAAGGGGACGGCCTCTTTTGGAGGCGGTTATTTTTGATATTACCCGGCAGCAGGTAAAGAGTTTGCATACCGATATAAGTACTGCCACCGGTGAGAGAATAATCCTATTTTCCCTCGAGGGACCTGTTGAATATCGTATTGCCCCCTGAATTTCACAGAAAAGATCAGTAATTCTTCGGTATAAGTCCCATCCTTTCCAAAAAGCAGAAATACGATGTCTACGTTATTACGAGCCTTGACCAACCTGGGCGGTAATCTAGTTCTACACAACGGATCAACCGAACACGAGATTGCCGCACTGCGTTCGCAATGACGGGTTTATCGTCACTGCGAGGTACGAAGCAGTCTGGAGTTACCTACGGGATCTGCTGACTGTGAGATTGCGTCACTACGTTCGCAATGACGAGGATTGGAAGCAATTGCATATTCTTCATGGATTCTGGTATTTTATGCGACTCGTTCCTCGTCACCTAAAAACTGGAATGACGTTGTTGTATTTATGCTCTTCTTCTGTTATATCTGCATCAGGCATAAGTCTATAGAGTCGGCAGCGCACGCCACTGTCATCCCGGTTTCTCCCATCGAC
>JAGLCZ010000190.1 GCA_023145975.1 Candidatus Hydrogenedentota bacterium
TTCCTATGGAAGTCTGACAACCTTTAACCTCATGTTTCGGGACGAGAAAGATCGTTTTTCCGGACAGCACTCCGAAAGCTAATTCCCTATCTCTGTGGACTGCACTGGCGACACATAGAATCACACCCGTTATTTTTCGTCCTGAGAAATAGGCGTGTCTGCAAGAGGCAGGAGTACATCCGAGACGGGTATTTTTTCTTTAGTTCCGTTTTCTGTATCACGGACTACAATCAGATCATCCATAATACTTTTTGACGTTTCGTGTTCGGGAAAACGTTCGACAAAAGCACGTAATACTGCGTTGATTCGATCCCGTTCTCCCAATAATTCCAGTACATCACATAAACGCCGCACAAGCATAAGATTATCTTCTGCTTTGTCCGTATATTTAATAGCACGCTCAAAGAAAAGTGCAGCTTCAGTGTTACGATTGAGTTTTAGAAGGACATTCGCTGCACGCACTGAAAGCATCGCATTGCGCGGATAAATTTTTGAAAGAACGGAATACTCATTCAGTGCGCCTTCCCAATCCTGCTGTTGTTCCAGTGCCTCTGCCGGTCCCAGGCGGGGCTGGACTTCTGCAGCCGGATTATCAGGAACAAGTATTTCAACCAATAGGCGTGAAACAACAGAAACCACGATATGCCCATAAAGCGCCAAGCCTGCAATAAGCAAACCCAACAATGCGAAAATAAACTGGATAACACTTTCGCGCAACACAATATGCAGTGTGGGTATTTCTATCCAATAAAATACCACAACGCCCAATAGTATAAAGAGCTGGGTATGCAGGTGCCACTCTTCAATTTTTTGGAAGCGTTTGTGAAGTGACCATATTCCAAAAACGAGAAAAATAAATAAAGATACTGCCGCAGAAGTATGCACCGTAAAATTTATTATCGCCTGCAGGCTATTTGTTAGTAGTGATGCTATAGCTTAATTCTACTTTCGGGTAAAAAAGACCACACTGCTATGGATTTTCAACAGCAAAGATAATATCAGCCTACCACATAAAGCCCCCCTGTACAAAAAAGCATCCAGGACTTATCCCAAGATTCAGATGAATATTC
>JAGLCZ010000191.1 GCA_023145975.1 Candidatus Hydrogenedentota bacterium
AAAAAGAGGAACGAAGGAGATTATATAAAATCATAATTGGGCGGACACACAGGTCCGCCCCTACGAATACAATCCGTCATTGCGAAGTACGAGTCGCATAAAATACGGTCATCCACGAGAAGTACACCATCGCTATGTATTCGTGGATAACGGTGAAAAAAATCAGTCTCGGATGTGATTTGGCTGGGACACCGCTAAAGATATTCTCAGTGTGCGTTGCGGGCACGTACGGGTCTCCTCATGGGCAATGCCCTTTTCGGCGGTAATAACTTTTTGGAAATACCCCTTCGGGGACGATGAATCTCTTTTTCTATTTGTATGACCGGTTTCGCTGCCACAGGTACTGCTGGCAATTTTTCGGATGCAGGAAGTGACGGCTGCGACAAGATCGGGGCGGAGGATGTAGCCTCCATATTACTACCGATACCCGGCGTAATGTTTTCTACAACATCTATCCATTTGGAAAGCTGCCGATCAAGTTTGTCGCGAATTACAAATCCTGTTGTGAACATTCCCTGCAAACAGCTCATATCCGTTTCACGTGTACCGATACAACGATAATAGCGCTGCCAGCGATACGCATCTTCCATATCGATCTTTTCGCCAGTGGGTACAGGCGTAACCGTATTCGGTGCAGAAGCACGCTCTTCACTATCTATAGGAGCACCCCAACGCAATTCGGGAGGATGGTTCGGATCGAATGATAAGTCGTACAGCCGTTCTTCGATATCACCTAATGTCAGGCGAAGCTGTTTGCCCTTTGAGTTTGTATACGCCATACTGCGTTCGGAAAAGATTCTCTGTTTCTCAGCTATCAACGCTTTAGCAAGTGCGCCCTGACTCTGAATACCATACTTTTCAAGCCCTGCTAAATCCACAAATCCCGGTATAACCCGGAAAAGGCGAATAACATACTCAAGCCAATCTGCCAGATAAAAATACTTGTTCCGGCGATCAATATCTGATGAAGGGGAACTCCATGTTTCCCATCGACCCAACGCCTGGAAAATATTTTCTTTACTGCGCTCCTCAGGATAGGTAATCGAACCGTGATCACAAACATCAGTCCAGGAATCCTGAACAAATTGCGCACGGAATATGTACGCATCTAAGAGTTCATCTGCATAGTTTTCCATAAATGCCAATGGTGCAACCGAATCCACCCTTTTCATGCGCAACCGAATGAAATCATGAAAACTTTCGACTGTCAACCGACCTATAGTAATACATTGCTGCCGGGTAATCTCACGAACCATATCATACTGTTCTGTTGAGAACCCGAATTGCTTCATCTCATCATTGGTACGCCGCCGTACCTGCAGCACCTGTCCGTTACTGTCCGTCACGGCTATGGGATAACGAAACACACGCAAGCCCTGAAAACATCCTTCCCGGGGATTCTCCAAGCGGTCTCTTGTCGGTGTAATCCCGCTTACGGTGTTCATCCCGTTATAGGAAAAAATATCGTGGGTAT
>JAGLCZ010000192.1 GCA_023145975.1 Candidatus Hydrogenedentota bacterium
AAAGTATAAAGTACGCCTTTTGCGGGTGAACCAAAAATATACACAATATGACTTGTATCAATCCCATTAATGCTATAAAATATATGCGATAAGCATATCAAATATCACATCGCTTATACCGCAACAAAAAGGGCTATAGAATGACCACACCATTTTCTGTCGATATCGAATCAAACTGGGAAGATTTTCTGACTTGTATACGTAGAACAGGAAATCCCAAGCGTGTACATCATATGGAATTGTTTCTGGATCCGGAAGTACAGGATGCTATCTGTGCCCGTTACGATGTGGACGCAAAACTAGATAAAAACGATCCGGAATTTCCGATGCGACGGGAGATTGCGCTCCAATCTTTTCTGGGCTATGACTATATTCGATGCGGTGCTGATAATATAGCAATGAGTTTTACATACCACCAGACTGAGGATACATCGTCCAACATGAAGCGAAATAAAGGACGCATGTACATGGACGGAAATCGGGGACCTATTACGAACTGGGAAGAATTTGAAAAATACCCATGGCCTGAAATTAAAAATATTACCACGCGTACCCTGGAGTGGTACGAGAAAAATCTTCCTGAAAATATGTGTATAGTCGCAGGCGGCGGTTTTGGTCACTTTGCGGAACACCTCTCGTGGCTTATGGGCTATACCACTTTTTGCATGGCGCTTTTTGAAAACCGCGATCTGGTACAGGCCATTTACAATAAACTCTCCAAGCAGGACACTTATGTTGCAACACTCATGACTCAATTCAGCTGTGTGAAAGCACTCTGGGGCAGCGACGATATGGGCTTCAAGGGCGGACCACTCGTCAGCCCCCCGGATATGCGTGAATTTGTACTGGCAGGACATAAAACACTTGCAAAAATTTCTCATGATTCAGGACGTCCGTATCTACTACATTCCTGTGGAAAACTTGATCTGATTATGGATGACCTTATCCACGATGTGAAAATCGATGCAAAACATTCTTTTGAAGATGTTATTGAACCCGTTACAGAAGCCAAAAAACGGTATGGCAAGGACATTGCTCTGTTAGGCGGCATCGACGTGGACTTCCTATGCCGCGCGAGCGAAGAAGAAACACGTGCCCGAGTCCGCGATACTCTGAACATATGCCAGGAAGACGGTGGCTACTGCCTCGGCACTGGCAATAGCGTCGCCAACTATATCCCACTTGATAATTATCTTGCCATGCTTGATGAAGGTCGACGTTTTTAGGAAAATTATCTACTTCCCGTTCTCTTTTATTTGTTTTTCGCGCATTTGTGATACTTCATGATAAAGTGCTTCATACTGATCTACAATGGCTGACTTCTGAAAATGCTTAAGCACGTGAAAACGCCCTTTACGCCCCATTTCATGCGCTTTTTCGGGGTTGGAAAGCAGTTCAATGGCGTGGAAAGCCATGGTTTCAATATCACCTACTTCGCACAAATAACCGGTTTCACCTTGACACACCACTTCCTGGACTCCGCCGCTTGCAGTAACAATAACCGGGATTTCGCAAGCCATCGCTTCAAGCGGAACCAATCCAAAACTTTCATGTTCGCTTGGCTGTATAACTAAGTCTGCGCAGGGAAGTATATCTTCAATATTTTCACAGTTTCCAAGATAGAGTATACTATCGGAAATTCCCAATTGCTTCGCTACCCCTGCTGCAGCCATCCTTTCCGGCCCATCGCCCACCATCACTAATTTTGCAGGTAATACTTCCTGTACTTTATTAAATACGCGTACCACATCAGTAACCCGCTTCACGGGTCGGAAATTGGAGATATGCATGATAATGCGCTCATCCGGTTTTGCCAACGCGGTACGATTACCCGAACGAGGCACAAATTTTTCACCGTCCAAAAAATTGTAGATAGTCCGCACCGGCCGCGACAATTCAAATTCACGACAAGTTTCTTTATTAAGCCAGTCAGACACCGCAGTAACAGCGCAACTATTTTCCATGGCATAACGAGTAACTCGATAAAACGATGAATGACCACCTACAAGAGTAATATCCGTTCCGTGTAGTGTGGTCACAAGACAAAACCGTTTTTCCTCAGGCAGCATATCCCGCGCAAGTAATGCTGCTACGGCGTTGGGAACAGCATAATGCGCATGAATGATTTCCAAACCGTATTCCTCGGCAATTTCACTTATCTTGCTGGCAAGGGCAAGGGAATAAGGGGGTAACTTGAATAATGGATAATTGATAACATCCACATAATGAGAATAAACATTCCTGGCAAATTTCTGTAACCGAAAAGGCGCTTCCATGGAAATAAAGTGCACCTCGTTCCCTCGTTCCGCCAAAGCAAGTCCCAATTCTGTTGCGAAAATACCGCTACCGCCAGCAGTAGCCTGACATACAATTCCAATTTTCATGCAATAACCTCTTTTCTATAAAAAATGAGAAACATATCTAATCCATCTATTGTACCCATAGGCAAGCTCTATGAAAAAATCATTCCCATAAATGAAATAAATAATAAGGATGATTTAATAAGAATAAAGTCGCTGTCTCCTTTTAATTTTGGTATAAGAAAGGAAATTGATGTACTATAGTCACATTATAAACACGATGATGCCCTCAATATAAGAACTATTTTCGAAATATCTGTATTGTATCCCAGCCCTTATAGTCTGGGCGTTGAAAACTACTCTCGCCTCCCCTAACCCATTGGAATCAATTTTTAATGATACATGCTGTAGACAATATAAATGTTGTATCTCTCAGTCCTTTACTAGCCCCAAAAATACTGAAAGAAAAAATTCCCGTAACTGAAAAAGCATCGGAAACAATCTCATCGGCACGCGCCGCCATTGCAGCCATTATTGAAGGTCGCGATAAGCGCTTACTAACTATCGTAGGTCCCTGCTCCATTCATGATGAGGAAGCTGCACTGGAATATGCAGAACGACTGCTCAGTTTGAAAACTGACATCTCTGATCGACTTTGTATTGTGATGCGTGTGTATTTTGAAAAACCGCGTACGACCACCGGATGGAAGGGACTAATCAACGATCCGCACATCGATAATAGTTATGATATTAAAACCGGTCTACAAAAGGCACGGGGTCTACTATTGAAATTGGCAACGATGGGTATGCCTGCTGCAAGCGAGGTACTCGATCCTATCATACCCCAATATATTGCGGACCTGCTATCATGGGCATCCATAGGTGCGCGCACAGCAGAATCGCAAACCCATCGTGAAATGGCAAGCGGACTATCTATGCCTATAGGCTTCAAGAACAATACGGATGGAAATCTGCAATCTGCCATTGATGCACTTACTGCTGCCAAACGTCCTCATCATTTTTTAGGGATTGACAACGAGGGACATAGCAGCGTAATACACACACGGGGAAACCAATACGGACACATTATCTTGCGAGGTGGGCGCAGTGGTCCAAATTACGATCCTGTCAGCGTGATGGCGGCAGAAAAACAATTAGAAGCTGCAAGTATTGCACAGGGTGTTATGGTTGATTGCAGTCACGCTAACTGTGGAAAATTCGAAGTATTGCAAGGTCATGTGCTGCACGATGTAATTCAACAGCGCTTATCCTGTACCACAAATATATTCGGTGTAATGCTGGAAAGTAACCTGCGGGAAGGACGACAGGATATGGCGACTAATAACAGTGAACTGGAATATGGACTCAGTATCACGGATCCCTGCATGGGTTGGGAACGAACAGAAGCGTTACTGCGAAAAGCCCACGAAAAGCTAAGTATCTAACGAAATACAATGGTCCTGCGCTCATGAACCATGATGCAGTCATTTGCATGTGCCTTTACGGCCGAAGCCAACACATTACGCTCCAAGTCACGTCCCATCGCAACAAGAGCCTCCACACTGTGTGTATGGTCTACACGCATAGTTTCCTGCTCGATAATAGGTCCCATATCCAAATCTTCCGTAGCATAGTGACTGGTAGCACCAACAATCTTCACTCCGTATTCATAAGCCTGGTGATAAGGTTTTGCCCCTTTAAATGCGGGAAGAAACCCGTGGTGTACATTGATAATACCGTTCTTGTACCGTCGTATAAATGTATTGCTGAGTATTTGCATATATCGTGCCAGCACAATAAAATCTACATGGTGGGCAGCAAATAGATCCAACGCGCGTATTTCTGCTTCCTTTTTATTACTTTTTGTTACCGGCACATGAAAAAATGGGATTTTGAAGGAGGCCGCCACAGATTCCAGATCACGGTGATTGCTTACAATGAGTGCTATATCTGCATTAATTTCGCCATAGCGATGACGCAACAATAAATCGTAGAGACAGTGATCATACTTGGAAACCATAATAGCCAGACGTTTACGCTGGTCGAAAAAGGATAATTCAGTTTGCATTCCAAAAGAAGACGCAAGTTGATCAAGCCCTTGTTGAAAGGATTCGCGTGTACAGTTTAATTGACTGCAATCAAAATATACCCGCATAAAAAAACGGTTACTGATGGGCTCCGCATGCTGCTCTGCATTAATAATATTGCCATTGCGTTCACAAATAAACTTACTGACGTTAAAAACGATCCCCTTTACATCCCGGCAATGAAGTCTTACGATGGCTGTTTCCATAGATTTGTATTTCCTGACAGTAAAAAAGTATTTATCAATGCTGCCCATGTCAAATATTCAAAAAAACTCATGAGTTTTTGAATTACTTGCTATCTCATTTACATACTGCACTCGAAGCAAAACGCTCATAGACCGACTTCACTATACCTATAACCACAGCGTCCTCAACTAATTGCGTTATCTTTAGTATAACACTCTTGCTCAGCCTATTCTTCAGTGCCCCTTTCAAAATGTACTATTGGGGCGTAATGTAAATTATATTTTACCACAAATCCAAGGTATTCTATGGCGTCAAGGGGTGTAACTACGGTACAATTAGTACATTCTTGGGAGGATATCCATGAAAATTGCTTTCTTAGGCGATATTGTCGGGAAACCGGGGCGTCGTATTGTGCAACAGCTCCTGCCTGGCATTATCAAAGAACAACAGATTGACCTTGTAGTCGCAAATGCAGAAAATATTGCTGGCGGCACTGGCGCAACGCCAGCGCTGATTGAGGAACTGCGCAGCTATGGTATTCAGTTGTTTACTTTGGGAAATCATACATGGCGAAAAAGAGAGATGGTGGCAGGCATTGATGCACTCCCCCATGTTGCACGACCAGCGAATTATACGGAGCATGCGCCAGGAAAAGGGACAGCCATACACAAACTCCCTGACGGTTCCCTTGTTGCCGTAATAAATCTCATAGGTCGTATCTATATGGAACCTGTAAATTGTCCTTTTGAACAGGTGGAACTGGAACTGAAAGCACTGCCCCGGGAAATACGTATCATTCTTGTGGATATGCACGCTGAAGCCACTTCCGAAAAAGCAGCTATGGCATGGCATCTGGATGGACGTGTAACAGCAGTTTTGGGTACCCATACCCATGTACCAACAGCGGATGAACGTCTCCTCCCCCTGGGAACAGGATTTATCACCGATGTTGGAATGTGCGGTCCCTATAACTCCATATTGGGTGTGGAAAGAAAGCTGGTAATTAAACGTTTAATTACCGGTATGCCCGCCAGATGGGAAGTAGCCAATGAAAAAGCACATCTCTGCGCGGTAATTCTCGATATAAATTCTGTCTTGGGAAAACCAAATTCCATCGAACGAATACACTTGGTAGAAGCATAACGTATAAGTAATTGAGGGCATAGATGTATTTCAAACAAATATCCTTGAATGGATTCAAATCCTTTGCCGACCCAACCCTGGTAAAATTTGACTTGGGAATTACGGCGATTGTAGGTCCAAACGGATGTGGCAAAAGCAATATCCTGGACGCTCTACGATGGGCGTTGGGCGAGCAAAGTGCCAAGACCCTGCGTGGTACACATATGCAGGATGTCATATTTAATGGCAGCGGTGGTCGTCCACCCACAGGTATGGCCGAGGTATCTCTTACTTTCGATAATGCGGATGGTCAATTACCTGTAGACTTCAGCGAAGTTGAAATAACTCGCAGAATCTATCGTTCCGGTGAAAGCGAATATCTTATGAATAAGGCTGCCTGTCGTCTACGCGACATACAGGAATTGTTCATGGATACCGGAATTGGAACAAGTGCCTATTCGTTAATTGGACAAGGGAAGATTGATATGATCCTCAGCAGCAAGCCAGAGGATCGGCGCTACCTACTCGAAGAGGCGGCTGGTATCATCAAATACAAGGCTCGAAAGCGCGTTGCCATGCGCAAACTAGAATCTGCCGATCAGAATATGCTTCGTTTGAATGATATTATTGCAGAAGTAGACCGTCAAATGCGCTCACTCAAACGACAGGTAAACGCCGCTATCCGGCACCGTGAATATACGCAAGAACTGCGCACATTGGAAATACGGAATTCCTGGTTGAAATTCAATGAATTAAGTGGTCATGTAACAGATTTAAAGGACCGCCTTAAAAGTGCGGCTGATTCCTATCAAGAGCTGACAACAAAGACCTCCCGACAAGAAGCGGAACTTGAAACAATTAATCTTAAACGCATCGAATTGGACAAAATATTATCTGAAAGACGTAATAAAGAACATGCTGCTGCCACTGAAATGGAACGACTGGAAAGCAAGATTGCATTATTAAACAAAGAAATTGAATTTGCTCGATCACGTCGCAAGGAGGCACTTGAGGCACGGGAAGAAGTTTTGGGACAGGCGGCGACTATGAAAAACGAAGTTGGCGCAGCCGATGAACAAGGCGATACTCTGGCCACCGATGTAGAAGCTTGCACCACCGAATTGGCAGAACGACAAGTAGAGCAAGAACAGGCAATACAACACCTCGTAGAAACTGAATCGCTTGTGGAAGAATTACGAGGGATGACGCTTGAATCGGTAAATACACGAAATCGTGCACAAACTGAACTGGAAACCATGGCGGTAAATATTGCAAATGTACAAACCCAAATAGAAGCCCTTCTCGAAGAACGAGATAATCTAAAAAACCGATTGGAAGAAGCAAATGGGCACGTCAAGAATGCATGCAGCGAAGAAAAAATAGAAAAAAAAGAACTGTCTAAAATTTCACAACAACAAGACAG
>JAGLCZ010000193.1 GCA_023145975.1 Candidatus Hydrogenedentota bacterium
CTATTTCATAATTTATAGTGAGAGTTATCTTTTTTTTCAGCTGCGAAATTTTGAAAATAAGATGCCCATGGGTCTTGTTTTGCGTTACCTGTTTTAAGGTTGTATACTGGGCATTCAGAAAGTTGCTATTATAAATAATACAGTTGTGTTGTGCGCATACGCATGTTTGTAAATTTGAGGTGTACATGAAAAAAAATAAAAAGACAAAGGCAGATATTCGAAACACTCCAGGAAAAGGTATATCAACCTTTTCTGTGCATGCAGGGGAAGAGCGTTTTCGCTATGCAGATTCGATTACTACACCCATTGTGCAAACATCCACGTATGCGTTCAAAAATACGGATCACATTGAGGCATATACCCGTCACGGTCATGCCCACTTTGAGTATGGTCGGTACGGAAACCCTACTGAAAAAGTGGCTCAGGATCGTATGGCGATTATGTGTGGTGCTGAGGACTGCGTGCTTTTTGCCTCGGGGATGAGTGCTATTACCACAACAATACTGGCGTTGGTGCGTAGTCAGGATCATATTATCATTACGGATGATGCTTACAAGAAAACACTTGAGTTTTGTAGTTCTTATCTACAACGTTTCGGTATTGACTGTACCATTGTCCCGTTTGGTGATTATGACGGTATTGAAAAGGCAATACGTCCCAATACCCGATTTATTTTTAGTGAATCACCTACAAATCCCTACTTGAATATTTTTGATCTGGAATGGTTGCGCGACATAGCAAAGCGTTATAACTTAATGACATTGATAGATGCCACATTCAGTACACCCTACAATCAATGCCCCTTTGATTATGGGGTGGATATAGTGCTGCACAGTGCTACCAAGTATCTCGCTGGGCATAATGATATTCTTGCTGGTGTCGTATTAGGTCGTGAAGAGCTCGTGGAGAAGATTCGTGCCTTGCATAAAGCAATGGGCGGCGTAATTGATCCGCACTGTTCCTACCTGCTGCTACGAGGTATGAAAACCTTTGCCTTACGTATGGAACGACAGAACAATACCGCTCTGCAGGTGGCGCAGCTTCTTGAGGATCATACCCGGATCAAGCAGGTCTATTATCCAGGGCTTGAAAGTCATCCCCATCATGATATAGCCAGAGCGCAAATGAGTGGATATGGCGGTGTAGTATCTTTTGATATTAAGGGAACTCTGAAAAACGCCAAGTATTTTCTTGATGCACTAAAGTTATGTTATATCGCTCCCAGTTTGGGGGGCGTAGAAACATTAATAACTCATCCTGCGTTGGTGAGTTATTACAATCTGACGCGCAAAGAACGGTATGGATTGGGTATTACAGACACACTCGTCCGTCTGGCAGTGGGTATCGAGGAACCGGAAGATATTATTGCAGATATAGATCAGGCATTGAAGAAAAGTAGGGGATAACCTGCTATTATCATCTGTTGTCGTATTAAATATTTTCAGAGGCAGGGGTTAGCTCTTACGACGTGTCAGTAACTGTTCGTACTGTTTGATGCGCGTATCAAAGAAACTCAGCAGTTTTTCATGCAGCTGTGCATTGGAAGCAGCAATGATGGACTGATGATTACTCTTTGAACTATCAAGCAGTAAAAGATTTTCAAAGTTCTTGCCGTACGCATCGGTGATGGTACATCCTGCTTCCTGGGCAATGAGCAAAGAGGCTGCTATGTCGTAAGGTGAAATACCGACAACTTTACCGCGTCCGGCATTAATGAAGTAGTCTTCCACGCGGTCGGGAATATCGCGATAGTATCGATTTGCAATATCCACACAGGCATCCAGCTGGTTGGTTACCAGGCGGGTCAGACTGTAAGAGGTGCTGTTGCAGGCGAAGAATCCTCCTTTAAGGCTCGAAACATCAATGATACGTGCCGCTGTAGGAAAGATTAATTCTGCTGGACGTGCAGGAATAGTCATAGACCATATCATAGATTCTAAGTCAATATTATCAGATAATTTAGGACGTTTCAATCGACCGCCCATATAAACGCGTGCTCCCTTACCGCGTTCCGCAAGGAATATGCGTTCTCCCAGTAAATCCATCACGCAGGCACAGTCAATGTCCGCAACAGTTGGTCGTTCGATAACGCGTGTACTTGCCACAGCCACGACACATCCCTCGAAGCCGCTTTTCGCAGCGCGCGTGCCGTCTATAGGATCAACAATCAGTAAGGATTTTGGGGGTTTCGAAGAAAAGGTTGAATAGCCTTCATGCTCAGAGTAGTAAGCAATTGGTAACGCAGCGGCACTGAGGTGTGAAAACAATGCTTTTTCAGCGACGCGATCCAGTAGGAATGTAACATCACC
>JAGLCZ010000194.1 GCA_023145975.1 Candidatus Hydrogenedentota bacterium
GTATCCTGACGGCATACTTCGGTCGGCCCCTGGCACGAGCCGCAACTCGTCCCGCACAGGGGATCTTGCCCGCACTGGCGTCCGGAACAGTCAGGTACGCAAGGACCACAAGTTGCACCGTCATCTGTTTGCCGGCATACGAATCCGGAGTCGGAGCAGTCTCTGCCGTAGTCCCAGAAAAGACAGCCGTAGAAATCCCTTACACAGGTAAGAATATAGCTGCCGGAACAACTGCTGGTGCCAAGGGCCGTGCATTCATTCTGGCAGATGACCGCGCAATAAGCCCGCCCGTCCTTTTTTTCGCAAGTCTCTCCGAAGTAGGCGCAATTTGTGACGCCAATCCAGGACAGGCAGCCTTTTTCATCATAAGCGCAGGCTAAAACGACGTCGCCGTTGCAGCGGGAGTCGCCTTCCGGGCTGCAGGCGTCTCTACAGGTCTTGACACAATCCGCGCCATGCTCGTTCTCCCGGCAGGCCCGGTCGTAGCGAGCGCAGTCGGTCATGTCCTGCCATTGGAGGCAACTTTGATCAACCAGCGTGCAGATCTGAATCATGTCACCGAGGCAGCGTGTGTCGTCGGCGCTCTCGCAGGGCTGCGGGCAGGACAGCGGGTCCGACCGGCCGCAGGCGACAAGCATCACCAGTGAAGCAAGGGCAAATAATCGGCTAAGGCGGCATGATTTCACCATGATACAAATGTATCTCCTCCCGGGTTTTTAAGGCAACGCTCTCTTGAAAACAGAAGGAACCTACTGGACTCCCAGGACCCTCTCGATCTGCGCAATGCGAGCTTCCAGCAGGATGTTGCGGGCAGCCAAATCCTTGATCACTTCATTTTGAGCACTTATTATTGCCCCAATGCTTGCTGCGGCTCGACCGTCTTCGTTTTCTCTATAGATGAATGGGTGCAACTTTTCGTGATCAAGTTGTTTGGATGTGTCATCTGGATCATATTCTCCATCGGGGAGACTTTGCATAGAAAACACTGCATCATATGCAGTTTCCAGATCCGGAGGATAAGGAGAGAATTCATGATAGTCATCTGCCCAAATATCTCCCGTGAAAACTGCATTGTCCATACACACCCTTAGTTCTTCGGAATCCCCTGAATTACATGCCCCCCCAGTGCCACTGCTAATTACAACCGAACCTGCGTGTGTTGCATAAGCATTCAATCCAAGCGCAATAGAGTAAGCCCCGGATGCAGTAGTGTAGTATCCAATTGCAGTTGAGCCTGTCCCAGTTGCATTACATGCCGCTCCTCCTACTGTTGAGTAATCACCAGTAGCATCGTTATTATATCCCCATGCGGTCGATCCAATACCGGACGCTACATTGCTGTAGCCACCACAGACCGTGGCATAGTTGTCAGAAGCTATGTTGTGGTAGCCACCACCTACCGAGGCATAGTCCTCAGCCGCTACGTTGTATCTACCGCCCGAGACGACAGAATAGGGGCTCGTTCCGTCAATAAGATTATCCTTTCCGCCAGCTATCACCGAGTAATCGGAAGAGTATGTATTATCTGAATTAATTGAATTGCCGTAACCCCCTCCGATTATTGAGAACCTGTTTTCAAGTCCAAAATTTTGCTCATAGCCTATCGTATTCGCGTAACCTCCGACAATAGCTGAATAATCGGCCCTTCCATTTATGTGATTTGAGCTTCCTCCACCTACCACACCATATACTGGGTCACAATGATTGCTGTAACCTCCACCGACGAAAGAATAATCAGCCGCCCGATTACTCCTACCACCGGCCACGGTAACCGCATTGCAGTCGGAAGGATAAGGCTGTTGTGAACATGAACTGTCAGTGCCACCGTAAACGCTTGAATAGGTTGCATTCTCATCAAGGTAGGCACTAAAGCCTGTAGACGAAAAATATCCATTTATGGCAAATTTTACGAGATCGGATGCCGGGCAGGCTTGTCCTGGTGTGGTAATGTTGTAGTCGACGCATACCTGATCCCCGTCGTCGTACATAATGGATTGATCGGTAGTACCACCCGAATCTTTGATGACATACCAGTCATCGGCTCCAAAAGAGTTCCCTGCAAACAAGCAAGAAAATACCATAACCATGAGAATCCGTGTTTTCATTTTTTTCTCCCCTCTTGAAACTTTCCCTGTGTACACCTGGTTTCCCAAAATCGTTGACAGTCAGCAAGTCAGCATTCTTGCCGATAGGTGCCATGACCTGAGAATCGTACTTCAACCGTTCCGAAGTACTGCTTGAACTTGACCGTCATGCCACCATAGGCCATGCGATTTACGCACGGGAGGGCTGCGCGCCTGGCGGTTGAATTTGCTTGGTATTACACTGTGTTGCGAGGTGTGCGGGGGGGGGGGGGG
>JAGLCZ010000195.1 GCA_023145975.1 Candidatus Hydrogenedentota bacterium
TACGCTCAATGAAAAAATCGTCCTTTAGTGCTACTTCTTCAAGATTTTTTGCAACTTCCAACAGAGGATCATGTATGCCCATTTCTGTTAATACATTGTTCACTGCATCCTTAAGTATTTCGGCGCGTGGATCGAAGTTTTTGTATACACGATGACCAAAACCCATTAATTTGAAGGGGTCATCTTTTTTCTTGGCTAGTTCAACATATTTCATATAATCGGCATTATCATCTGAGATTTGATGTAACATACCAAGTACTGCTTCATTTGCACCACCATGCAGCCGCCCCCATAGGGCATTTATTCCGGCAGAGACAGAAGCGTAAATATTCGACATGGTACTTGAAACCATACGTACTGTAGATGTGCTGCAATTTTGCTCATGATCCATATGAAGAATCAGCAGCATATCCAGAGCATTTTCCATAACTTTTGGAACTACATACTCTTCTGCAGGTGACGCGAACATCATGCGTAAAAAATTGGCGGAATAACTATGATTGGTACGTGGGTAAATATAGGGCAGCCCAACAGATTTACGATAAGAAAAGGCGGCAATAGTTTTTACCTGTCCGATGAGCCGCTGGATATTTAAATTGATATGTTCCCCGTCATCAGCATCATAGGGATAAAATGACGACATAGATGAAACCATAGAACCCAATATATTCATGGGATGCGAAAGAGCACTAAAATTATCAAAAAAATTCACCTGACTGGCATGAATGAAACTATTTAGCGTTAGTTGTTTGCGCCATTCACTAAACTCTGATTCCGAAGGAAGTCTGCCGTATATAAGGAGATAGGCAACAGAAGAAAAAGGAACTTTACCCGCTAGTTCTTCGATAGGATAACCGCGATAGCGTAGTATCCCTTTGTCACCGTCGATATAGGTAATAGCACTTTTGCAGGCGCCTGTATTTGCAAATCCCGGGTCATACGTAACTGCACCTGTCGTATCCCTCAGTTTGCGTATATCAACAGCCACTTCATTTTCCGAGCCTATGATAACGGGTAATTTATATTCTTTTTCGTTTAGTATTAACTTGGCTTCAACCATACTTTGTCCTCCCTGAATTCGATTTATTGTGTGCACTTTGGAAAATAATAGTTGTCATCGTGCGACATTCTGCTCCTGAAATATAACTGCCTGAATGTGTCACAGTCGACTTTTTTGCTCAAGTGAAGCCTTATGTGACACGAGAGTAGCATACATTAAAACCCAAGTGATTGCAATCCTAGTGATACAGGAATATATATGTATAGGTAATATACCTTTATGCCGCATTTCAGTTTTAGGGTGGACGCAATACACTCGCCTGCCCTTATTTCCAAGTTTACGGGGGATTAGTGCCATATTGCGAAGGAAGTACTATTCCAACACGCGTCGGCAGACCGCATTTAGCACTTTACCATCAGCGGCATCGCCTAGCTCTTTCTTCATTGCGCCAGTAAGTTTTCCCGGATGATCCATTTCTGGGTGTTCTACAAGATAGGCACGTACTTGTTTCTCCAATGCGGCCTCAGAAAGTTGTTGTGGAAGAAATGCTTCGATTACAGCAATTTCCGCCACTAATTCTTCCACCTCGTCTGGCTTGTCGAGTTCCTGGTAGATTTTTAAACTTTGTTGACGTTTTCTGACTTCGGCACGTAGAGTTTCTATCACTTCTGCATCCGTAGTGGTAGCTCCTTTTGCTTTTGCTTTTTCTTTTAGTAACAATGCCCCTTTTGCCATGCGTAATGTATCCAGACGTGCGTGGTCCCGCGCCTTGGTCGCCTGTTTAATTTCTTCTTGAATACTTTCACGTATTGACATCGTAGTAAACTCCTTGGTTGTTATTCATTCTGTATTACGAATGTGAGGAACTTATTGTATGCTATATGCGAATCTTTCAGCAAGCTATTTATTATGAGCACCCTTAATATATTTTTCCAGTTGCATTCGCTTAGATGAGTGTTTATAATAAACGGACGTTGTGGTGTTTTTCCTATTTGAATATTTATTAGTAGTTGGATATCTTTGTATGAGTGAAAATATTGATAATCAGTCCCCAGACCAAAAAGACCCTACCCGTTTATGTCCGGTATGCCGGACGTCCATTAGTATTTTGGCGGTACGTTGTCGTTTTTGTGGTGCCGAGGTGGGTCGACCCCGCAAAGAGCAGGAAACTTTTACTGTCAAGGACCTTGGCGGGGCGCAGAGATCTTCCTATACGCTTTCCGGCAATGTAACGGAGGCGCTTGAAGCGTTTATTTCAGAAGAGCGTTCTCAAGTAGAATCTAAGGAACGTGAACGACAGAAATCTGAACGGAAATCGCATTTTTTTCGTGGAAAGGAAGATGAATCTACAACAAAAAATGAAATGTCTGTGCCGCAAGTATCTGGACTTCCTGAATTGGATGCCGCCGCGCTAGATTTGGCAGATATTTCCTCTTCCTCAACAAAATCAAAATCCATACGTGCGAAAAAAGAATCATTATTTGATACCATTGGCTTAAAAGTACTTATTGTTGCTGGAGTTATTGCAGGAATCATCGTTATCTACTTTGGCACTACTCTTGTTTGGCCTCGTATTCGTCACTTGGTTTATTCTCAGTCTGCAACAGATGATTTTATTTATCCCAATCGTTCAGAAGAATTTTATGCTTCAGGATTACCATTGATTCAGGTGGTGGAAGAAGCACTTATTGCTGTACGACACAATGATACCGTAGAAAATAGAGATATTCTAGATAAGATGCGTCGCCGTTTTATCGATGGTATAGAAGCAGAAGCTTTTAGCACTCCTTTTGATAGATTCAAATTAAATAATGCATCACGTGACATTAATCACGCCAGTGCTTTTGACTCAGATCCTGAAATCGTTGCACTGTTGAATACGATCAATCACGAGGTCTCTGCATTCAAGTTTATCCTGATCAAACTGGACGCAGAAAAAGGAATGGCTTCTTTTCGGCTGAATAATACTTATGTGGATGCGAAAGCAGAAGATGTTGTTGTGGGTGATATGCTTCAAGAAAGATTTTTGGTAAAGCGTATTAGTTCACGCGAAGTACATCTTGAAGATATGAGTCCGCATGGAAAACAACGGCAGTTAAGTATTAGATATATGGAGTCTGTTGAGGCATTTCGTTAATCTTTTAGCTCCTGTTGCTGGGGTAGTTTTTTTCGGGTGGTATGTAGGGCAGTAGAACAGGATACCCCAAGGGGACGTGTTTGAAATATGAGATGAATTCCACCATAAAGTTTATCTAAGACACCCGTTTATGATAGTATAAATCGTGTTTTATTTTACTATTCTGCAACTTTTATAGTGCTATTTCCTCTACTGGGAAATAGGTGCGTATCGTAGTGATGCTGGGAAAAATTAGATGGCTGAACATACATGCCCACAATGTCTTGCTCTTAATGCTGCGGACGCGATCGTTTGTATAGAGTGTGGGGCCACGCTGACAGATTCTCTGTCAGATGCTGTTGATCCAGCCCCTTCTGACGATTTTAAACCTGGCGAAATTATCAATGACCGCTATTCGATAATAAAACTTATCGGACGCGGCGGTATGGGTTCTATTTATAAGGTTCATGACCGTGTGTTGGATGAGGATCTAGCTTTTAAAGTGTTGCTTCCCAATTTTGCAGCAGATCAGGAGATTGTTGATCGCTTTATCAATGAAGTGCGAATTACCAGAAAGATTGCGCATCCCAATATCGTTCGTGTGCACGATTTCGGCACAATGGACGATCGTATGTTTATTTCGATGGAATACGTTGATGGGGAATCATTACGGGAAAAATTGGATATCCTGAAAAAAGGCGTCCATTTACCATTGCGTCAGGCGTTGCATATTATTAGTCAGCTTTGTATCGCGCTGAAATATGCTCATCATTTTACTATTCATCGTGATATCAAGCCGGATAATATTATGATTACCCGGGGAAATAATATTAAACTGATGGATTTCGGCATATCAAAATTACACGATAAGCGCCACGAATCAACAGATACATCAGTAGTTGGGACGCCTTATTATATGGCTCCTGAGCAGATGTGTAATCTTCCTGATATTGATTCTCGCGCAGATATTTATAGTGTGGGCGTTGTGATGTATGAGTTATTGACGGGAGGACTGCCGGGCAATATTCCGCAGCCCATTTCTCAGCTGAATGATGAAACGCCTCTTGAGCTTGATGCAGTTGTTATGAAATGCCTTGCTCCCGAGCGTGATAAGCGGTATAACAATGCTTCAGAATTGCGTGAGGCATTGCGTCCAGTTATAGAAGGGTTGCATTTTAGTTCATCTTCAGGGGGGGGATCCAGTAAAGATTCTGGCAGTGATGCATCATCTCTGGCAACACCGGCAATTGGTACTTTTGGCGATGTTATACAGGCATTTTCTAAAGATAGTCAGGATGGTGGTGGTGGCGTGCAGCCGGATGTTGCATACATACAGCATATATCTTCGTCTGATTCCGATATGGCTAGCGATATAAAAGCAAGTGATGTACTGCAGAATTTTACTTTCGATAAACCGAAAACTGCTGTGCCGACTCCTCGCACTAATGCGAAAACAGAAAAAAACAAGAAAAGTACTTCAGTAATAGATTTTTTTACGAACACAAAAACAATTGTTGTAGCGATTGTATTTGTATGCATAATTGTTATATATCTGGTGCATGCGCAGACGGCGGGGGAATATACTGGTACTGATAGACCAACAGAGCAAATTTCGGAACTTGGTAGCATTGGTGGTTTGGTTCCGGAAGGAATGACGGTCGTGGAAACTTATTTGGAAGCACTGAAAAATAAAGGCGGGATAGAGTCTTTTGAACAGAAAAAGCGTATGGATGCGTTGCGGGATTTATCATTAAAGAATATTGAAACGCGTGCTTTCGGAAAGCCCTACAGCAAAAAAAATCTAAGTGAAGCATCAACAGATATTACTAAATTAAGCAATAAGGATAGTAATCCAAAAGTTCTTCAATTGAGAGAGCAGTTAAATCGTGAGGTGGCTTTTTTCAAGTTTATGTTAATAAAAATCGATACCGTGGAGGAGAGGCGTGAAGCAAGCTTCACATTGAATAATTCTTTCCTGCGGTTGAAAACTCAGACTGTTGTTAAAGGTGATTTGCTCATGGATCGATTTCTTGTGCAAGGTATAACGCAACGTACGGTTAGTTTAAAGGACATCAGTGAAAAAGGACGAGGTCGTTATTTACGTGCGGAAAAAATGCAGGAAGTTAAGGCGGAATAAGAGGGAGTGCGGGAAATCATTTAGTGCGATATGGGATATTTGCGGTAGGG
>JAGLCZ010000196.1 GCA_023145975.1 Candidatus Hydrogenedentota bacterium
TCTGATACCTTAAGGTAAGTAAGCACTCATGCTGATTCCTTGCCAGAAAAATTTAACAGTGACTGAACCTCACCAAGAGAATCAGCCTCTTTTCCCATAGATTTATCTGTGTTCATCTGTGTCATCTGCGGATTATTCTTCACTGGCGCAAACGCGGATCCAGTGCATCACGTAAGCCATCGCCTACAAGATTAAAAGAAACAACTGTGATGAATACAGCAATACCCGGAAAGGCAACTAACCACCAGGCAAAATCCACGTAATTCTGGGATTGCTTCAGGATTTCGCCCCAGCTGGCAGTAGGCGGCGGCACGCCGAATCCAAGAAAACTCAAGCCTGATTCGGTGAGTATCGCACCCGCTATACCAAAGCTTGCACTGACAAATACGGGGCTAAGCGAATTCGGTAACAGATGCCGAAAAATAATATGCTTATCACTCAAACCGGATGCACGTGCCGCAACAGCGTACTCCTGTTGTTTCTGCTTAAGAAATTCACCACGCACAAGCCGCGCTATCCCCGGCCAACCTGTCAAACCAATAACAATCATGATATTCACAATACTGGGCTGAAGAAATGCCATGACCGTAATAATGAGGAAGAAGGAAGGGATACATATCCATATTTCGATAACGCGCAGAATAATCGCATCCACTACGCCCCCGTAAAACCCTGCGATCGCACCTACAATGATACCAATGAACACGGCAATTCCCACGGCGATAAATCCAACGGACATGGAAATACGCGCTCCCCAAATAATACGGCTAAGTACATCACGCCCCCGATCATCCGTACCCAACCAATGCCCTCCGCCTGGCGGAGTTAGGTGATTATGCAAATCCTGCCGCAACGGGCCGTATGGTATTGGCGGTCGAAGCGCAAATTCCCCGTCACCGGGTTCCCAGCGATCAAAATTGGCATACTGGTTTTCCGCAGCCAATGCAGCATAAGTAATGATATTGGGAAACCAATAGGTGATCCCGTCCTTTTTCATGACAATAGGTACGTCTCCAGCAAGGAAAGGCGCAAACAAAGCAATGAAACCCACCACGAACACCAGTAACACGCCAAACAACGCCGGTTTGTTCTTTTTGAACTGCCCCCATGCCGGGTATTTTCGGGATAGGTTGTTAGAGGCTGGCTGGCTCTCCTCCTCCGGCATTGCCTTAATTTGTAGTTTTGTGTCCATTTTTGAATCTAATTTCATCCCAGTTTAATCCTCGGATCTACCCATACATAAAGCAGATCAGATAGAAGCAGCCCTGCCAGTGTAAGCAATGACGCCATAGCAACATTGCCCATAATAAGAGGGTAATCACGACTCAACACCGCTTCGAAGGCAAGACGTCCCATACCGGGAATAGAAAAAATGCTCTCGATAATAATGCTGCCACCAATCAATGCCGGCAACAGACCACCCAACAGGGTGATAATGGCAATTAACGAGTTGCGCATAGCGTATTTCCATATCACAGTCCGTTCTGAAAATCCGTAGGCACGTGCCGTGCGGATATAGTCCTGACGCATCACCTCCAGCATACCTGCCCGCATATATCGCGACAGAAAAGCGAGGCTTCCATAAGTCATACAGAATAATGGTAATGCCATGTGCCACAGCCGATCCAAGAAACGCATGGGAAGCGAGAAACTCTCTGCACCCCTGGATTGCAGTCCATGAATGGGAAACCAGTCGAGGTATTCACCACCTCCCAGGAACAGAATCAAAAGCATCGCCACCCAGAAAGCAGGCATACTATAGATAATGAAAAGAAACAAGGTAATGGCGCTGTCGCGCACGGTCCCGGGATGGGTGGCAGAGTACACGCCTATGGGAATACTGATAAGATATACAAGCAACAGGGACAAAAGATTAAACTGAAGGGTAATGGGTAAAGCTTCGCCTATTTTATCAATAACAGGCCGCTGGTCTTTCATGCTGTCGCCGAAATCAAGACGCACCAGCCTTCCCAGCCACAAAATATACTGCACGGGAACAGGTTTATCCAAGCCATACAATTCTTTGGTCTGTTCAATAATTTCCTGAGTGGCAGCATCGGATTTCATTGTGCCTTCCATGCCCTGCAGGCGAAAAGCGATAGGACTCCCCGGCGCCAATTGGATTAGCGCAAAAGTCACAATACTGATACCGATAAAGGTCGGTATAATCAGTAATAATCTGCGTATGATATAAGCGCGCATTTTATTTTCCGTAACGCTGCTGAACCCGGGGAACGAACCAATAGCGCTGTTCCACACCGAAGGGATACACACGAATACCGTGAATACGCTTGTCTCCAGCTGCTAACGACTTAGGTGCAAGCAGAAATAAGTAGGGCTGTTCCTCGTGCAAAATCTCCTGAAAACGGTGATAGAGAACAATACGCTTGTCCCTGTCAAACTCCACACGGGCTTCTTCGATAACCCGATCTGACTCTTCGTTGATAAAACCGATATGGTTTGAGCCTGCATCCGCCTGGGAGGAATGCCACACCTGATAGGGATCGGGGTCAGGCGGCATAACCCACCCCATAAGGGTAGCATCAAATCCCCGACTATCCACCTGTTCCAGCAGGGACGCCCATTCCATGGGGCGAATGATCAGTTCAATACCCACTCGTGCCAGTTCTTCCTTATACACCGTAAGCACTTTTTCGGAAACCGGATTTTGGATGGTCGTACTCACTTCAAAACTAAAGCGAACTCCTTCGCGTTCAAGGGTACCGTCACTGCCGGAATTCCAACCGGCCTTGGTCAATAATTTTACAGCCTCTTTCGGATCAAAAGGTACAGGCGTAACCGCGTTGTTATGCTCCGGTGTATTCGCCATGAAATTACCGGATATAACCTGTGCCTGACCATAGTAAATTTCATCACAAATAAGTTGTCGATCCAAGAGCATGGTCAACGCAAGGCGTGTAGTTTTATCGGCAAACATAGGCTTACGCGAATTCCAGCCGATATACGTATAAACCGGGCGCGAATAAGCGAAGCGATTAAATTTCTCCTTAAACTTTTTTGTATTGGCACGACGTACAAAGGTCTCGGCCGGCATTCCCATAAAATCTATATCCCCGCGCGACATTACCTGAAAGGCAGTATTGTCATCTGTAATGATGGCATAAACTATCTTGTCAAAATGGGGAAGTCCTTTTTCTTTCATCCCCCAGTAATGCGGATTCCTGCTCAGGGTTATCTGCTGCCCGGTCTCCCACATTTCGAGCCTATACATGCCCGATCCGACAGGTGCGCGATTGTTGGGATGTTTATTAAAATCCCCTTCACCATAAATATGGCGGGGCATAATACTCAAACCACCCAGCATAACCAGGTGCCGGTAATAGGGTTTAGTACAGGTAAAACACACGGTATACTCATCCAATACTTCACAGGCAGTAACTTCATTGAAATAACTTCGAAGATGAGGGGCGTCCACCTTGGGATCCATCAACATGTCATAGGTAAATTTAACATCATCTGCAGTCAGGGGTTCTCCATCCGAAAACAAAATATCCTGACGCAGATGAAAGGTATATTTCAGATGATCCTCTGAAATCTCCCAGGAAGAAGCGGCATGCGGGATATTTTCCATGGTGACCGGATCGCGGTCGATCAGCGTATCAAATATCCAACTCTCCAGCTCGCTTGCATACGCATCTGTACTCGTTAACGGGTTCAGATGGGGCATCTCAACAGATAAGTGCAGCATCAGCCAATCCCCCGCTTCGGGAGAAACATCAGGCATATATTCTGTCAACACGTCATCCATTTTCGCTCTTACCGGTGCTGCTTCATCCGCCGATGATACTACTGTAGTTTTTGGGGTACATCCCACGATGCAGCAAACAGCCAGCAACAATAATACCATCGTGGAGTACGCTATTTTTCTTCTCTTCATTCTGTGTTATTCCTGATAGTTTTTCAGTAATACCCTTTGTAAAAAAATCAGCCGCCAAGTTTTTGCATCCGCTCTGAAACTTCATGGGTGAAACCATCTACATGCTGCTGTACCAGTTCAAAAGCAGTCAGGGAATCATCCAGAATGAGGGGCATCAAATCCATGGCAAAAGTGATTCCGGTAGCAGTATCTACATCGTGCGATGCATGATATGTCGCATGAGCACGCCTGCGTCCCAGCGTTGCCAGATCGTAACGCTTCCCCCCTGCCACCTGCGAGTCAAATACACCAATCAAAGCCGCCTGAAGGTTTTCATGGGCAGAAACGTCAAAGGCCACCTTATCCGCATCGATCATCCAGTCCAAATCACGCCACACCTCACAACCATACAGTTTTTTCGGACGTATCTCAATAGGCAGCCTCCGTATAGCGGCAACCAAACGTAACATTACGCCCACATGAGTGTCATGCTTATCTGCAGGATTATGGGTATACACAATCTCCGGACGTGCAGCTTCAAGAATGGTATACAGATCATCTACCACTTGTGTACACGCGGCATCTTTCACTGCACTACTGGGGTGATCTAATAAAAATTGTGCAGCGTACTCCCCTACCATTGCCGCCTTCTTCTGTTCCATGCGCCGCAATGCCATCATCTCCGAATCGGTATTATCAGCATATACCCCCGAACGCGCAGATCCGCCCCCATTCGTAACCACTACCCCTGAAAAATATTTATCCGCCTGCTGAAAACAAGCGATAATCCCGTCGAATGCCATGATCTCCAAGTCATCCTGGTGTGCCCCGACAGCCAGGTGAGTTGTGCGCGCTAATGCGCCGGGCAATGCAGCAGCATCAGGAATATATATTTCAGCGGAAGATAAACTAAATTGCATACCATATTTCCTTTCATTAAACAGAAAAGGGGATTATACCGCATGTACCAACTGCGGGACACGATACTACCGAACACGGAAAGTAGTTTATAGACCAACGCCGTTCAAATCAAGTGAAAACAGGAGGAAAATTCCCAATCGTAAAATATACAAATACAGTATGCTATACTGCAGCAAGCGAAACCATGAGGAGTTTTTTAATATGGGTCATAAAGTCAATCCCAGTCGGGAACATCACCTGCTACGCAAACGCTTCGACCGCATGGTTACAGGAGCGCCGGATTCGCCGCACATTGTCCAAATTCTGGCATTGCTCTTTACCCCGGAAGAAGCGAAACTTGCTCAAAAACTTCCGGCAAAACCTATGCCCTTATCCCGCCTCTCCAAACGGGTCGGCATCCCCGAAGAAGCACTGGGCGCACAACTGACTGCTATGGCGCAACGGGGTCTGATTCTGGATTTCACCATACGGAAAAAACGATATTTTATGTTACCCCCTGTGGTAATAGGCTTCTTTGAATTCGTATTCATGCGCTCCCGCGACGATCTTCCCATGAAAGAACTGGCAAAACTCTTTGACGCATACATGTACGAAGATGACCATTTTGCCAAAAGTGTCTTTGCAGAAAACACCCAGATAGGTCGTACATTGACCCATGAGGAAGCGTTGGGAGATGCAGATTTTACAGAGATACTGGACTGGGAACGGTCAACACGTATTATTGAGACCGCTTCCGCTATCGGAGTCTCCATGTGCGCCTGTCGTCACAAGAAACTGCATCTGGACGCTGCCTGTGATGCACCTATGGAGGTGTGCTTCTCCCTGAATCAGGCTGCGAATACACTCGCCAGAAACGGTATCGCCCGACTCATCGACAAGAAGGAAGGATTACGACTTCTTGAACAAAGTAAGGAGGCGGGACTCGTACAAACCGGGGATAATGTGCAGCAAAATATGAGCTATCTCTGCAACTGCTGCAGCTGCTGTTGCGGCATGCTTAATGCCATCCGCACGCTAAATCTCACCCACGCCGTAGTGGCAGCGAACTGGGTAATGGAACTGGATATAAAAGGCTGTCGCGGTTGCGGAAAATGTGAATCCGCCTGCCCTATTGACGCAATATCCATGCTCGAAACTACCAGTGAGGATGGGGAAAAGAAAAAAACGGCGCAGTGTGATGCAACCTTGTGCCTGGGTTGCGGTGTCTGCTATTCCGCTTGCAAATTCGGTGCTATCCGCATGATCCGACGGGAGAAACGGATCCTCCCGCCTGAAAGCACTTTCGACAGGGTAGTCACCATGGCAATTGAACGGGGAAAACTCGCTGATCTTATTTTCGACGAGCCGGAAAACCTTGGCTACCGCGCCCTGGGTCGTATTCTTTCAACTCTGGAACGAACCCCGCCCGTACAAGCATTGCTCGCGATTAAACCATTACGATCTGCATTTCTGAATGCACTGGTCAGTTCCGCAAAAAAATGATCGCGCTCATACCATCAACGTACCCCCCTGGATATCTTCAATAAGCTTATTTATCAAGTCAATACTTGATGGAGGAAAATGCCATTGCTCTATTTCGCGGTCTGTAAGCAGATTCTGTAATTGCGGCACAATCAGCATATCCTTTGCGATATCGCTCGGAAGCGAACGGGCAATAAAACCGTCCTCATCGAAAGTATCGAAAAGACTCTGAAGTCCCCGCTCTGCATCCCCTCCTACCGCCCCGAAATCCTGACCGTATATATGCAGGGAAGAACTGTAATCAGCATAACTGCCCACCCGCACTTTCCGCCCCGTTTTCTCCTCTATTTGTTTTGCAATGGTCTGCTGCAGAAACGTAATAGCAATGAGGTTGTCGCCCCACGCTTTATACAAATCGCGGGAACGCCACGTGGTATTCATATTCAGCACTAAATTACCGGCAGCATCTTCTGGACAACGCAGCTGGATTTCGCGCAGGCAGGGAATGTCTTCCTGTAAATAAGGATCAAGGTTGGGCACGGATGTTGTCGCTACAGCACGCCGTGAATAGGATGTTTCTACAATACGGTCAACAGCAAGGGCAATCTGATCCACAACTGATCCGCCTGCATCAGGGTGTGCAAAAAGACGTTGGTGATAGGTATAGGGCCACTCTTGAGAAGTCATCTCCCCATCGACCGCTTTTTCAAGTGCATCAAAAGGAATCACACGATAATCTTTGACGCCCATGATCTCGGCAATATACGTACCTACTTCACAAAAGGAAATGGGGGGGAAACGAGGCTGGGAAAAAGGATCCTTTACCTCAATAAGTACCCGTGCATCCCGGCTCGGCGGATCAATGTATTCCCCTGCGTTATTCTTACGATCATATTCCGTTCTAATAGCAAGACCATTTTCCCATACGGCTTTAATCGCTCTAAAGTATGCCTGCGGTATTGAATCGCCCACCACATGCAGCGTGGGTATCCGTCCATCTGTCGGCTGTGCCATGACAGTCTCCTCTCCCTGCACCATCGTGCATTTCATTTTAAGTGTAGTATCAACGAAACCGATCCCACTGAGGATCGTGTTCAAATATCCAGCGGTAGTATTCCTGTTGTTCCAGCGCAGCCGCTGCCGCAGCATCCACAATAACCGTGCAATGGGGATGCAGTTGCAACGCGCTGGCACTTATCATTGAGGTAACGGGGCCTTCGACAGCCCGCACAATAATGTTTGCCTTGTTCGCGCCCGTCACCAGCACGACGCACTTTTCCGCCTCCAGTATAGTGCCAACCCCCATAGTGATCGCAAAACGAGGCATTTCTTCGGGCGTGTCAAAGAGCGGCGCATTCTGTTCAACCGTCTTAGGGGTAAGCGCCTTGACGCGGGTGCGGGAGAACATGGCAGATAAGGGTTCATTGAACCCTATGTGCCCGGACTCGCCAATACTGAGCAATTGCAGATCAATGCCGCCTACATCCGCTATCTGTGCATCATAACGTACACCTTCCTCTTCAGGATCGGAAGCCATGCCCTTGGGCAAATGGGTATTGCGCACATCAATGTTCACCTTGTCGAAAAGATGATGATTCATGTAATAGCGGTAGGCATTCTTGTGCGTGGGCGGCAACCCCACATATTCATCCAGATTGAAGGTTACGGTTAGAGAAAAATCCAGCCCATCGGTCTGATGCATCGCCACCAGTAGGGCATATAACCCTTCCATGGTGCGCCCTGTGGCAAGACCCAAAACGGAAGTGGGCTTCGCTTGCAACTGATGGGCAATTAGAGCAGCCGTCAATTCAACGGCTGCTTTCTTAGTGTCACGAATAATTACTTGCATGTTGATCTTTCTGGATATGGAGACTGAACATCCTCTTGCCCGCCTATTGTAACAAATATGGTTGGGGTAAATTCATGGCGCTGTGTAACACTTGGTTTAAAAAGCATTTCTACCCATTGTATTGCACAATTGCACTTTCTTTTTTCAGTCAATTGTGATATGATTAATGTATAGTAGGAATAGTTTGTAGCATATACGCACCAAAAGTACAGCCGAACGTGGTGATTTATTGTGTAGGCGTATTGCTGTGTGATGGTTAAGGTAAAACAAATTATCTGCTGGTGCGTGTTACTGCACGAGCAGGTGTTACGTGAACCAAAAAGGGTGATCTTCATGATTATGAAACGAGACAGAATAACCGTTGGGGCTCTAACGTGCATACTTGTAACAGTATTGTTGTGCGGTGCCATGCCACAAGCATCAGCAGATCGTACACCGCGCATTCTGCTGGCAGGGGACAGTTGGACAGGATTCATGCTTGCCTTCCACTCCTATAGTGCTGCACTGAACGCACGCCCTGATCTAACACGTTGGGTCGAAGTAGGTAACCGTACCGCTGTCATGGGCGCACGCGCCTGGGAAATACTTGAGAATCCCGACATGGATTACTTCAATCTGCTGACCAACGAACTGACCAAATATCCGAATGTTGACGTGGTCGTAATGACCTTAAGCGGCAATGATATTTTACGGGGTACAAAAGGGGTAGACCCTGGAAATTATAATCGTACCGTTGATATAGAAAATTGCTATCTGAATAACCCCGCCTCGGAGCCGTGGGTCGATACCAATGAATGTCTAGCGTGGATGACAGCTAGTCTTGAAACACAAATTGGAACCATTGTAGATCATATTCTATCGATACGTCCTGACATTCGTGTAGCACTCGTAAGTTATGACTATGGCGCACGTGAACCTGAAGGTGGATGGACCATAGAAGATCAACACTTGGCCTTCCTGCAAATTGAAGAGGGAAAACGTCATATCGCTACAACCCGTGATCGCGTTGAATATGTGAATAACTACGGGTTAATGCAACACCTCTATGGTATTCCGGAAGCAGTTCCCCCTATTGATCCGGGTGTTGTTCCCCCACCCTGCCTTTCTCCTGATCCCCCTTGTGCCTCTTGGCCGGGTGGTGATCCTTCGTACCTTTCCCCGCTTTTCACGTATATCGATCAGGATATTCATCTGACCGATTTCGGGTATTTGGATGTAGCCAACCGTTCCCTCGATTTTTGTATTCAAGAATGGCTGAATTATCCGAAAGCACTTGAGATTCTGCCTCTCGACAAAAAATCCCCCTTCTTTCAGTTTCAGGTTACCTTTTCGCATCCCGTACAGGGCGTTACTGCCGGTGATTTCGAAGTACATATCCAGGACAAGGGGTTATTGAAAGCCATGTCCGTCACGGATATATTGCCTGTTACCGGTCCTGCTGATGTCTACACCGTAACCGTAGATATGGACGGTTCCATGGAAGCAGCCTATATTATTGTTAAAGATTTCGATACCATTACCCGTTCGGATACGGGTGCAGCCCTTGGCGGCACCGGGCTGGGCAATGGTGAATTTGTCTATAATGGTCTCTATGAATTCGTTGATATGCCGCCGCCGGACGACAGTGACTTTGATGCCTCGATTCAATATCTCTACATGGCTTCAGAAGCCTATGAATATTTGCTTCAAGGCTTCAGTTTCAATCCGGAAGTCTTTGATGCCAATGGCGATTTTCTTGCCGATGGTAATATTGAGGATGAACCTTATATCATCCCGGGGAACGCGTTGCTGGACGCCTATGAATTTGCACTGATTAGAGCGTGTATTGATGACCCCGCATTGGATTTAAGTGCCAATGGTGGTATCGTTGCAGCGGATGTGATCACTGCCTGGGAAAATAATCTGACCTGGATGCAATATACCGTTGGCGGTGCGAATGGGCTCGCAAGTATCGTACTACCGGGTCTGGATACCGTGTTGGCCGGTTTCTACACCTTGGGCGATCTTGATTCCCGGATTCTGGTGGGAATACTCGTTACTGCAATAGCACAGGTTGAAGAATTTCCCTTTGCCATGCAGCTTGAGGGGTTGGAAGACACCAACTACGAGTATTACCCGGACTGGCTATCCTGGGGCGGCGACGCCAGCGGCAACGGCTGGACCAACGAACAACTCTATGCCTATTATGCACCGGATGGACTCGATGCGTATTTGACTGCAGCATTGACTCCCACAATAATCCCTAAAACCGGTGCCGGCAGCTATTTCCCCGGACGCTTTACGCGCATTGCAGTACTGGAACACGCAAAATGGAATTCACCGTGGCAGTGGTATCGCGACGGTGTTCCCCTGGTAGATGACGGACGTATTACAGGCGCAAATCAGCGGAATTTGGATATCCTTTCATTACAGCCCGGTGATTCCGGTGATTATACCTGCGATTACATCCCCAAAGCGGGTACTAAAGCAGAAATCTATGGTCCCATCCACATCGTAGTAGCTGACGGTACGGTTCCTGCCGGCAGCGCGATGATGCTAACGCTTATTGCCCTCGCCATTGGCGGTGCAGG
>JAGLCZ010000197.1 GCA_023145975.1 Candidatus Hydrogenedentota bacterium
GGTAACGGTGCATGCCCTTCTTCCTCTACAGCAACGGGTATTTCTTCTTCACTATTCTTATCAGCAGATATTTCACTGGAAACATTATTTATAGGCAGTATTACTTCTTCCATGGATTCTGAACAGGGAGCAGGAACTTCAGAGGAATTTGTTTTATCTTCTTTTTCTTCTTTGCCAAATAAATTTTCGGCGACCGTTTTAAAATGTTCGTTACTGCAAAGTATAGGTTTGATTCGAAGTTCCGGGCATATTTCCCGTACTGAACGCAAAGCAGCATTATTCAAGGGATTGACCATTGCAACAGTCAGGTTTTTCCCCAGTTTATCTACAGGGATCAAGTGGTGTTCCCAGCATAACTTCTCAGGTATCAATGCAAGAAGCGATTTATCTATGAGGTAATCCAACAATCCAATATGGGGTATTTTACAATGTTTCGCCAGGAAACCCACTAGCGATTGACTTTCCAGTATTCCTTTGTTTGCAAGAATTTCTCCAAAGAATACGCCTGTTTCTTCCTGGGCTTTAAGAGCATCCCGCACATCCTGCTCGGAAATATGTGCTTCTTTAACGAGTAGCTGCGGCAGATCATCACGATGAATAATTTTCTTTCCAAAAGCAGTCTGGGACTTTGCAGGGTTTCGCGATTGTGTGTCAGTAGACGTTGTTGTGCGTCTTGTCGTATCATTATTTTTTTTCAGTGACGCAGATGTTTTTTTCAGCGTCTTGGAATCATCTTTTTTTTTGGAACCCCAGAACACGTTGTTATTCCTTTTATTGAAGATATAGATTACGCCGCTCAAAACCTAAACATACTTCTCTTACCATTATACACAAGAACCAGTTTGACAACAATAGCACAAAACGTTCACTATATAGCGAACTAATCAGCGATAATATTGTCGAATCACGGTTCTGCATGTATCGCAGCAAAATGTTGTTTTTATATTTGTGAATATCTTTCCTTAAAAGAGTGTATAAAATGTGTACTATAAAAAAAAGAATTGCTGTTTTAATGGGTGGTATAAGCCTTGAGCATGAAGTATCACTGTTGTCCGGTCAAGGCGTTATAGATGCGTTATTAGTTTCCGGCTATGAACCTATAGCAATTTGTCTGCAGAAAGATGGGTTATGGCGTTTTTCTGATGATGCTCCCATAACAGTTCAAGAGGCGATATCCCAACTTGCACAAATTGATCCAGCCTGTATCTTTATAGCGTTGCATGGACCCAATGGTGAAGATGGGCGCATACAGGGTTTATTTGACTGTCTTGGTTTTCCCTACACTGGCAGTGGATGTGCTGCAAGTGCCCTATCCATGGATAAGATTCGTGCGAAAGCCATTGTCAATGATTTCAAAGTCAAGACGGCACACCACTTGGTAATTTCTCATGAGGAATGGTTGTGCGATTATAAATCGGTTGTCAATCGTGTTGAGGAGGAGACTGGATTACCTGCAGTGATTAAAGCACCGAGTCAGGGATCCAGTTTTGGTATGGCGATTCCTCATAACAACCATGATTTTATTCGTAATATGAACGAGATTATTGGTCTTGAGAATGTTGTAATGGTGGAACAGTACATTGAAGGGATTGAAGTAACCTGTTCAATATTGGATATAAGTACACAGGATAAACCACAAGCATTACCTGTTACTGAAATACGCCCCGCCACATCCCCGTATTTTGATTATTTTGCAAAGTACACGCCCGGAGCTTCCCAGGAAATCACCCCGGCTTCTATAGGAGAACATTTAACAT
>JAGLCZ010000198.1 GCA_023145975.1 Candidatus Hydrogenedentota bacterium
GACAATATCCATTCTACGCTTTCGGGTTCAAATTTCCGCGATTATTCCAAGCCCGGTATGAAGATTGAAGGAGATAGCGAATATATCAAATCTATTGCGGGTACCATAAATAAAGGGGATATTTTGGGGGATGATATTGATACCTCCCTGAACGAGGGAACGTTGATACAAGAGCAAAATAGTGACCAATCGAATAGATTCTCAGAAAGTCTTATAAATATTGATGAAGAGTCCTGGGGGCTTAAATAGAAAAGGACGGGAATGTTTTCTGATTCTTTTACAGCTCGTAAGAGTGATATACTGCATTTGCCCGTTTCTTTTACTACGCGATAGAAAGTAGCGTCTACAGGGGATATGGATAACAGGTGTTGGTAATAGGGTTAATATTTCTTTTGCTGCTGAAGTTTTTCCATCAGGTATATTTTCTTGGGGTCATTTTTAACGGTATCGTTTCTGCATTTGCTGCAGGGTATCTTGTATTTCTTCGCGCAGGTCTGTGGGCTCTAAGAGTTCGGCGGCATCGGCAAAACTTAATACCCATGATTTTATTTCAGGCCGGCTTGTAGAAGTGAAGATGAGCTCCAGCCCGCCATCGTCTAATACCGTTAGCTCTTGCCCTGTACTCCAGCACCGTTCGCCCACAAAGGTAGCAGCTTCAGATGTGAAGCGTATCCGTACCGTAAAGGGTTTGTTGAACCAGAAACCAAAATGTTTGGTATCTGATTTTCGGGCTGAGGTGATAACTTTTTTTTGACGTATTTCGATGTTATAGATGCGGTGTATTGCCAGGGTCATGGGCGTTTCATTTTCAACAGTACCGTCTGCACTGCATTTTAGGCACCGTGCATAAAGTGCTTCGTGAAAGGCAAGAATTCGAAGGGGCGCCACAAAGAACTTCTTGGTAGCCCCATTTATTTTGGGACGATACTGAACATGACATAGACGCTCTTTGTCGATGGCAATATAGAGTTTTTGAATGGTATCTTGATGGGGATTATAATCAATACGTCCTTTCCAAAAGGCCTCGGAATGGGAATCCAGTAGTGTGCCGGCGTCTTTGGTGTTGTCAGAACTACCTGCAATACTGTCCAATGCCCGCCCGATTTCTTCATGTACGGGCGTGGGTAACAGGTGACGGACAATGTCGCGGCATTGCATCAACCGCCGCAGTAGTTCAATGTCAATCTCAATTTCGCTGGGTGCAAAAGGCGTTATGATTCGGTAATGACGTTCCTTACCCTCTTTGTAACTTTGCAGTTTAATTTTCGGGAGTAGTTCCAGTTGTTCCACCATTCGCAGTATGCTTTGACGGGAACATCTGAAGATTTGTGAAAGGCGGGTAAGTGTATAGCTGTGCTCTGATGAGGAAAGGAGAACATAGAGCTGTACAAGTTTAAGTCCAAAACTACCGAAAGAAGTGGGTGCCATGATGGTGGATCCTGTAAGTTGAGGGATATTTTAACGCAGGGCAGAAAGTCATGAGATTTTTTATTTTATCACCATAGT
>JAGLCZ010000199.1 GCA_023145975.1 Candidatus Hydrogenedentota bacterium
CGCTTTACCTGTTTGGCACGGTCGGTCCATTCGATATCCCCGTAGAGACCGACATCGCTTATATCTATAGGATTGAATCCAAGTGCAAGTGCCGGCGAATCTGCCTTGAGCGAAAAATCATGATCTATAATATTATTAAACTTCGGATCAGCGATGCGTGAGTTTTTATCCTGCCCCATCGCATTCCACTCCTCGAATGTTTTGCCGGAAAAAGTTATTTCTTTTCCCGATGCGTCCCAGTAACAGTTGTTATCAAGGACAAAATTACCGTTCTTCCACGTGCTTCCTAAAAGGTTCCCCTCCTTAAAGTACACAATATTATTCTTGAAGAAGAAGGAAATATGTTCTTCGTCCCGTGACCGTATGATTTGGTCCCGTTGTGAAAAGGCAAGGATATTATTTACTACGCGATTTTCTTTGCCGTAGTGTTGATGAAATCCGCCGGTACGGGTGTTATAAACCACATTATTGCTAAGCAGGATATCTGTGCTTCCTTCATCCGTGTACAGCCCCCAGCCTCCGGATACTTTTGGGTTGGAAAGGATGTCGTGAATATAGTTGTTGCGCAGCACCGTACCGGGCGATACACCCAGGGTATAGATACCGCCCATATCGCTGAGTTGTGCTTTTCCCAGATCGTGGATATGGTTATATTCAATGATATTGTTGTTCGCCGAACTTGCGGCATAACCCCAGGACCAGCCTACAGACACGCCGGAATAGCGAAAATCGCAAATATCGTTATGGGATATGGTGTTATGGGAACTGCGTCCTATCCACACACCAACAGCGCTTCGGTAAATGCGTCCGCCATCGTGAAGCAGACAGTTATCCACCTTGTTGTATCCCGTGATATGGGCGGGAGTCGGCGGATCGCCTCCTTCGCCAATACGCACCCCGCCTGCTCCTAAATCCATCAGTGCACAACGGCGCAGCGTGTTATGTTGACTCCCGGAACGTAACCAGATTCCGTAACTGCCCACGTGGGAAATCTCGCAGTCTTCAAACAGGCAATGGCGGGCGCCTACAGCTTGTACGGCTGCTTCCACACTTGTTTCCGCCTGCCCATCGCTATGTCCCGCAGGACCGACAGGCCAGTCGCCATACTTCATCACAAGCCCCTTGAAATGAAGATGTGAAACAAAAGATTTCGCATCGGGTTCCCCTTTTAACAGCAGGAACTGACGGGTTACTGGAATGACGGCATCTACCGTATCAGGTGTTTCGCCGGGCAACGGGATGTAGTGCAGGGTATTCGTACTACGGTTTAAGCACCATTCACCGGGAGTTTCCAGGGCATCCAGTAAATGCTCCACAAAATACCATTGATTTTCTTTCCATCGAGTGAAGGGCCATCGTGCCGGTCCGGTAAACTCCAATACCCTGTTTTCCATATCGATATTTTTGACACGATGCAGGGAGGTAGCCCACGAATGAAACACAACAAATACCGCATCTTCCAAGTGTTTCCAGTTCTTGATATCCCCTTTACGAAATCGAAATTGGGTATTGCTTTTTACTTCCTTTTGGGTATCCGCGTTGGTTTCCATCACCGAACCATCGGCATAAAAGAAATCCGAGTCCTTGGGGTAGTCCCCTGCAAT
>JAGLCZ010000002.1 GCA_023145975.1 Candidatus Hydrogenedentota bacterium
TGACAGGCCGGCGTTCTAACCAACTGAACTACGTCTCCATATAACCAGGGAAACTTTCCCCTAGCGAAGGAATAATAGCAAATTCCCCGCGCATTTTTCAAATTAAATCCGCAGATTATGCTTCCGCAGGTTCAAACTCGGAAAAATACCGGGATTGACTACGCATTAAGTCAATTACTGCATTTTTTATGTGTTATACTGTTGTCATGAATAGACTTACACGCATAGTGATGCCCAATGATGAGACGGCGTTAGGAAAAGGATTGCGTGATGCCCATACCGTTTATACCCTGTACGTCAACGCACGCACTGTGCTTTTCGGGCATGTACAGCAGGGATGTTTTCATTCCTGTTCGCAGGAAGAAGCCGGGCAGAAAACACAAAAAATAAAAGCAGCCCAAGGTGCGAGGTAAATCAGAACCCGCGAAAACACCATTAATACGTAATCTATCCCCATATTTCTAAATTATTTTCTACATAAACCGGAAGTCAACACCATGATGAAGCCGCTATTAGTTATTACCGCTGCGTTGTTAGCCCTGCCAGTATCAGCAATCACTACTGAAAACATAATGACCGCACTTCCCGTGACACAGGGTAAACGGGTCATCCCTGCTGCGGTAATGGTTCACACTGCCGTGGATTCCTGGCGGATGTGCGTACCTGTGGGGGAAACGGAAACAGTTACCTTGCATTATGTGACTGCGCCTGAGGCGGTAATCTGTCCGGGCACGGGCGACAACATTCCTTTTAAATATGCGAAAGGGGTATTGACCATACAGAGCAAGGATATTCCTGTGGATGGGGTTTGCAGGAAAGTTGTTGTTCAGTGGTCGGAAAACCGCTGGAAAAAGGACATGCAGAAGTTTGTAAAAGCGAACAAAAACATACCGCCTATGACGGATGGCATTTTGTTCACAGGCAGTTCCACAGCGAGGATGTGGAATGTTAAAAAGTCCTTCCCGGACATCAATACGCTGAACCGTGGTTTCGGTGGTTCCCAATACTGGGATCTGTTTCAGTATGCCGACTGCATTCTGGAAAAACACCACCCGGAAACCATTGTCTTCTATTCCGGTGACAATGACATTAACGCAAAGAAATCACCGGAATGGGTGCTTGCCGACTGCACCTCTACAGTGCAGCGCTTTCGCCTGCTTGCGCCGGAAAGCCGCATCATCATCCTTGCCGCCAAACCGAGCGGCAGTCGCTGGGACGAATACCCGGCCATACAACAGGCGAATGCGCTGATTGATACCTACACGGAAGAAGTGGACAAAGTGTATTTCCTCGACTTGGGCTATCTGCTGCTGAACGATGACGGCAAACCTGATGCGGATTGTTTCATCAAAGATGCACTTCACATGAATAACAAGGGATACCGCCTCTGGAGCGATGCACTGGAAGCGTTTATAGGGAAGATTGCGGAAATACAGGGGCAAACTGACGACGGGTGTACAAGACACCAAACACAATAAAAGATAAAGCACCTATCAAAAGTGTCCATACGGTACTGGCAGGGACAGGCGGATCCAACACAAGAATAAAGTGAAGTGACTCTACAGTCCCCGTGTCATCCGTAGCTGCACAGTAAAACTCTGCACCTGAATCAGCAGGGAGTGCAATCATGGAATAAACGGGGACATTACTGCCAACGGGTACGAGTGCTTTGTCTTCCGTTACGCGATACCACTGATAACTTATAGTACCTATGCCGCCGATAACTTCAACAGAAAAAAGAGCCGTTTCCATAGGCTGTACATGTATTTCGGTATCTTCTGTTGTAATGATAACCTGCGGCAGCGGCAGTTCAAAGACACCATCAGCAGCACTAAAATAAATAGACGTACCCCGAGGACGTACTGTTTCAAGACGACCTGTATACTCCACAACAGGAGACATTGTAAGGGAAGCGGCATTGTAGAAAAGCAGCTGGCTGGGTTCGCCAAAGGCGGTGGCAGAAACATAAATGTTGTCTGCGCCATCAACTGCAATACCCGTGGCACCATTATAAGGGGAAGGCAGTATTACCCATTCATTTCCCGAAGCAGTCAAAGAAGCGGTAGCCGGATCCGCCAGTGCCGCTGCCACATCTGCAGCATTCCACCGGTAAATATTTGTCGCGCCGGCGGCGACATAGCCGGGTACATAATATAAGCTGCCTGCACTATCAAAGGTCAGGGGACCGGGGGATTCGCCCAGGTCTGCGAATTTGCTAAGTGTTCCCGCAAAAGTGCCGGAGGCATCCAGTGTATTGTAAAAGAGTGCCGCAGGTCCCCAGTCCGCTTCGCTGCCCGACGCAAAAAATCCCCCTGCATTACGCGTGGCAAGTCCCCAGAGATTTGCACCGTAAGGATAGGTCAACAACGATATCGGCGTATCAGCCGTGGCGGCTGTATACAGGAAATAGTTGAAAGCAGCACGCATGTAATCGCCACCGTCATTGAAGTACATGTAATCACCAATGCAAGTCAATCGTGAACCCACAAAAACATCGGCAGCCTGATGCACCTGTATATCCGTGGGGCTTGCACTTTTATACACTTCGTTTTTAAATCCCCAGTTCGGGTCGCCAACGGTATAGTGCAGCGTGCCTGAAGCATCCCAGTCAAAACCAACCAGGGCAGCATCCGCTGCAACAGGAAAATTAAAGTGGGTAGTAATGGATGCACCACTCAAGCCGACAGGCTGGGCAATACATACAGGTGCCGCCAACAGGAGAAGAAGTGAAAAAGAAAAAAAGACACGGGACAGAGAAAAGAAACTATTCATGATGAAACCCTCGTTTCGTTGTGAACCGAAATGCACCAGCAAAAACCAGGCAACAATAATATTACCCGATCCATGACAGTATGATTCAGTTAACACGTTAAATCGGCAGGTCTTCGGACTTACAGGCGTGTATACCAGCTGACTGGCAAAATTCCTACTAAGCACCGCTTCCCAGTTTCACACATTGAAACCAGTGCGTTCGCCGTTGTGAAATACTCACAACAGGTGGCTGTTCGTTCCTGATTACCGCTGCGGGGCAGTCCCGGAATCTCACCGGGTTCCCTCTTGGCGCCAACATAACTATTATGCTGACGAACCGACATCTGAATTATAGAAGCATCCAACAGAGAAATGCAAACAAAAAAAGCCGGACGTTTCGGATATATCCAAAACGTCCGGCACGGGAACTACAATGCAATCATTTAAATATCGTAGTACATGCAAAATTCATAGGGATGAGGTCGCAGACTTAATGCTTCAACTTCATTGACCCGCTTATATTTTATCCACGTTTCAAGGGCATCTTCAGTGAACACGTCGTTCTTGGTAAGAAACTCATGATCCCTCTCTAATTCATTGAGCGCTTCCCTCAGGCTTCCGGGAACCTGCGGAATTTTCGCTTTTTCCTCTGCCGGCAAATCATAAAGATCTTTGTCCATCGGCTCGCCCGGATCAATTTTGTTCTGGATACCGTCAAGCCCTGCCATCAGCATTGCCGAAAACGCAAGATACGGGTTACAGGACGGATCAGGCACACGAAATTCGATACGTTTCGCTTTGGGGCTGGCAGAATACATGGGAATACGTGCACAAGCACTACGGTTACGTGCCGAATAAGCAATGTTAACGGGCGCTTCATAACCGGGTACCAAGCGTTTATAACTGTTTGTCGTGGGATTGGTCAGCGCTACCAATGCCGGTGCGTGTTTCAGTAAACCACCGGTAAACCACAATGCGTCCTGGCTCAATCCGGCATATTTGTTGCCGGCAAACAAAGGCTTTCCTTCTTTCCACAGGGACATATGCACGTGCATACCGGAACCGTTGTCACCGAACACAGGCTTGGGCATAAAGGTAACGGTCTTGCCGTTGCGCTTTGCCACATTCTTGATGATGTATTTAAACAACGTCAACTGGTCAGCCATATTGGTAAGGGGAGCAAAGCGCAGATCAATTTCTGCCTGCCCTGCGGAAGCTACTTCATGATGGTGGCATTCGATGTGCAGCCCTGACTTCAGCATTTCCGCGACCATCTCCTGGCGCAGGTTGTGCTGTGCATCACCAGGAGGAACAGGAAAATAACCTTCTTTATGACGCAGTTTATAGCCCAAATTCGGATTTTCTACACGCCCGCTGTTCCAACTTGCTTCCTCACTGTCAACATGATAGTAACCACATTCCGGCCTCTGATCGAAACGAACATCATCAAAAATAAAAAACTCGGCTTCAGGTCCGACAAAAATGGTGTCTGCAAGACCTGTAGACAATAGATAGTTCTCTGCTTTCTGAGCAATATTACGCGGATCACGGCTATACCGTTCCTTGGTGATAGGATCAAGGATATTACAATATAAAATCACCGTTGGAATATCGGAAAAAGGATCCATCGTTGCAGTACGCGGATCGGGCATAACAAGCATGTCACTCTCGTTAATGGACTGCCAGCCACGAATACTGGAACCATCAAAACCAAGCCCCTCTTCAAAAGTACTTTCACTCATCTCACAAACCGGGATAGTGAAGTGCTGCTGCAAACCAGGGAAATCCATAAAGCGGAAATCCACAAACTCTACTGATCTTTCCTGAATCATTTTCAGGACATCTTTGGGACAGAAATCTTTGTGCATACTGTGTTCCTTCTTGGGGTTGTTCTATGTTTATACAAAGACAGATAGATAGGAAGTTCTTTTTCACGTTTCCAACGCTGGAACACACCATCCGCCTGCCATTTCATCTTAAATATACTGCTCTCAAAATTAACTCAATACAGATTCACCTGTTTCGCCGGTTCGTATACGAATCGCTTCTTCTACTGGAAGAATAAATATCTTACCGTCGCCAATGCGTCCTGTGCTTGCCGTATCTACAATGGCCTTTACCACCGCCTCAAGCACAGCATCCTGAACCACGATTTCCAGTTTCACTTTTGGCAGGAACTCCACCATATATTCAGCGCCACGGTATAATTCCTTGTGACCCTTCTGACGACCGAATCCCTTTACTTCTGAAACCGTGATCCCCTGTACGCCAACTTTGGACAGGGCTCCCTTCACTTCTTCCAGCTTGAACGGCTTAATAATCGCTTCTACTTTTTTCACTATACTATATTCCTTTAGGATCGGGTTTGCTGTCGTAACACACAATCCAATATATCAAAGCGTAACAATACCTAAAAGTCATAACAACCTCTCCCTCATCTGCGGCAGCAAGAAATTTGCTGCAAAACTAATGTATACGCAAGCATGAGGGAAACTCAACGCCTGCATCTATTAAAGCAATATACATGCCAATAAGCA
>JAGLCZ010000020.1 GCA_023145975.1 Candidatus Hydrogenedentota bacterium
GTTTCGGGTAGTTTGTCGTGTTTCGTCAGCCAATTTAATTTGTTGTAGAATCTTAAAAGGATTTATGAATCCGTTTGCTCTGTGATCCTTGTATATATGCTACTCAAAGAGTGTTAGTGTTGCGTTAGGAGCAGAAAAATATTTTGTAAGGGAAATGCAGGAAGTCTTTGATGATTTTCCATATTTCCCGACCTGTAAATTGGAACGGGTACTTGGCATGGTGTATGGTTGCTCTATGTGTTGAAAAGAAGAAAGGAATAGAGATGAGTTATCAGACGAAAAGTTATGCGTGGAATATCTATGCGGTGCGCATGCCCCTGCTTTTTTTGTTGAGTGTACTGACTGCTGCGGGCGGTGCTGCGGAAAGGTCGCCGCAGGCAAACCCGGGCGAGGGCGAATTAACGGCACACTTTCGCAGGATGAGTACCTATCATGGACGTATGGACGGCAGTGTGCCGGAAGGAGCGGTATTGTTCATCGGTGACAGTATCACTCAGGGACTTTGTGTTGCTGCAATATGCGAACACGGGGTGAACTACGGTATTGGAAGCGATACAACTGCCGGAGTATTGGAGCGGCTTCCTTTATACACTTCCACAGCGCGTGCGGCTGCCGTGGTGCTTGCCATTGGTGTCAATGATTTGCAGCGTCGTGACAATGAATATATACTTGAAAATCTACGTGAGATATTGGAGCGCGTGACTAAAGATGTGCCCGTCGTGATCAGTTCTATTTTACCGTTAGATGAACGCGCAGCAGCAGGAAGTGCCGGCAGAAATGAGCGCATCGCCAAATTGAATGAAGAGATTGCTGCTTTATGTATTTTGTTTCCGACGTGTGTTTATGTAAATGCATTCCCATTGTTACTCGATGATACGAAAAATCTTTCTGTCTTTTATCATGTGGGCGACGGTGTGCATCCGAATACGGCGGGATATGAAAAATGGATCGATGCGTTACGCAACGGAATTGAGACGGTTACGAAATCAGAAAAAGTTCAGAAGAGATAGTGCTTACAAACGCATCAGAGTGCGAACAATCTGTTCTCATTTTTCCTCGCCGTCAGTTTGTTGATCAATGTAGGGGCTATGCTATATTTGCTATGATTTTAGTGAATGTTCTGGGGTTGTTTGATTGTATGCCCTGGATGCTGAAGCATCATCAAACAGGGTTTTCCTATGCAGATCATATTGCGCCTATATTCATATTTGTGGTGGGGATTGGGTTTCGTATGTCCTTCGTAAAAACTGTACAGACCGAAGGGATTATTTGTGCGCGTAAGCGTGCCTTAAAACGTTATTTTACTT
>JAGLCZ010000200.1 GCA_023145975.1 Candidatus Hydrogenedentota bacterium
CCTTTCTTCCTTTGTGCTCTCTGTGTTCTCTGTGGTTAAACACCTCCACCGCTAACGCGGCACCCGCTTCAACGGGGGATTTTCCCGTTTATAGTATTTGTTCAGGCGCAATACTACACGTCCTTCCGGTTTTTATGTGATGCAGTATGCGTCGCATAAAATACTGGAATCCATAAGAGATACACAACTTCTTTCTGGCCACATGTTTTCCATACGATGACGGGGAGATGGGGGACTAGATGTCGTTAATAACGCAGATGGACTGATTCATAATTCTCTGTACAGCCAAAGGATCCCCCAGCCTATTCTGCAAAACTGACAGTGCCATTTCACTAGGCAAAATATCAGAAAATTTTAATCCTTGAAGGGCTTTCTTATGTACAGGAGGTAACAGTTTTTCAATACTTTTATTTTGGAGTTTGGAAATTGCATTCTCGACTTTGGACATTACCCCTATACCACGAAAAGTAATTTTTAGGTCATCATAACCAATTTTTTCTGAGAATTCAGATTGAAGTCCGTAAGCAATCATAGCATTTGCCCTTAAACCAGCAAAGGTCCACCATATAATTAACGACTGACGGTTTACAAGAAATGTCTGAGACTTCTGTTCAACCCACGAATGATCTGCACGAATTTTAGCAATTTGATTTACAGATCGTTGTGACCACATTGGGGACATTTGGCTACTACCCAAAATATCTTTTATCGTCTGGCAAATACGGAAACTTAGTCCTGCTGCGTCCCCTCGCCACCAAGCGCCCCCCTGGATCTCTGTCGCATTGACGTAAACCCTATGATGTTTCCAATCAATATGCTGCACGACCCACGCTCTGCCGGCAAGCAATACAACTTTCGAATCATCTTTCTCCTTTCCGAGAAAGGCATGTTCATCCACATAACCTAGTTCATTTTTTCCGTGAAGAACGGTAAAAAAAGGGGGAGACATAAATACCGAAAGAAGTTCCATGAAGTTCTTCCGGCCATAGGCTTTTTCGCCCACACACCCAATTCCAAGTATCCCTTGGTCCTCAACAAGGACATTCTGTTCAAGCATCCACTCTACCAATACGGCAATTTCTTTGCGATCCATCGTGGCAAACGCAGGAACCCTTTCTAGCCATTTGAGCCAAGTCTGTTTTCCAATCCCATTTTCCTGAAGGATCAAGGCTAGTAGTTGTTGTGCCAGGATATGATAGGGTTTCGAAGGAGGCGTAATAGGTTCTACATATCCTTCTTCAAACAGTTGAATAATGCTGGCAGCACGAAGTAATACATCGGAGCGTGTAACTAAAAAAAGGCAATTCCGATTCCCTTCGTCGCGCCGTCCTGTTCTTCCCATACGTTGCAGAAAAGCAGATACTGTTGGCGGGGAATCTATCTGAATAACGCGATCCAGATCGCCTACATCCACTCCGAGTTCGAGCACACTTGTAGCAACGATCACGCAATTCTCACTGTTGTGAAAAGCATCCTCTGATCGCCCCCGCTCATCCCTGCTTAGAGAACTGTGCGTCACAAAAGTACGCACCTCTAAACGCCGTAATGTATCTGCCAAACGCTCTGCACGGGCGCGGCTATCTACAAATACAAGACGTTTTTCACCGCGAAATATTCTTGAAATCACCTGTGCTGCATTATCAAGTGATCCCACATAATCAAGTTTTATATCGACTGCTGCCTTCGCTTCTTCTTTTGGAAGAAGAATTGAAGCATTCTTCTTATCTTCTCCTGAAATCCATGTGGCAAGAAAATCTGGATTACCAATAGTTGCCGACAATCCCAATCGTTGAAACTCCCGTCCTGTCAATCGATTCAAACGCGATAACAGTGCTAAGAGATGGCAGCCACGATCATCCCCGGCAAAAGCATGAATCTCATCGATAATTACGACCTGAATTTGGGAGAGCAACTCAGCGGCATCTATCCTCGAAGAGGTGAACATTACTTCCAGAGATTCAGGGGTTGTCAATAAGATATCCGGTGGATTTTCTATCATCCGGCCGCGTTTTCCTCTTCCCACATCCCCATGCCAGAAATCAGCTTTTCTCCCTATAAGCGATGTATAGCGATCCAAACGCACCGCAAGATCATTAATCAGTGCCTTGATGGGACAAAGGTAGAGAACGGTTAATCCCTGCCAGGGTTCTTGCAGCATTCGTGATAGTACTGGAAAAATTACGCATTCCGTTTTTCCGCCAGCAGTTGGTGCAAGGATAAGTGCATCTTTTCCACTTAAAACATGTGGAATGGCGGCATCTTGAAAGGGACGAAGGTCACTCCACCCCAGGCTATTCACGATGTGATACTGAATAGCAGGATCTAACAATCCGAAGTTACTCACAGATCCAACTCGATATCATCGACGTTGTCAACCGCCACCGCCTGTTGCTCCACCCGTGTTAACTCAACCTCATCAAGTGTCAGCGAATAATGGCTACGGGGTTCAAAATCCGAATATTGATCAATTCTGTCTAATACGTCTGCCACAAGTTTTTTCAGAAAAATACGGGGGGCAATACCCACTTTTCCTCCAAGTTTACCTGTTACTGCATTTGCAAGATCAGATATATACGCATCATCACAGAGAGATGCGATACGCTGGGGTACTTTAGAATGCTCTTGATAGATGTCACGAACCCGTGCGCCAACACGAGAAAGCCGTTGAAGATCAAAAGGGGATAAGCGCACTTGAACCGCTCTTGGATTATCAAATCGAGCCTCTGTATCGAAATCGACGTGAAGCCGCTGCGCAAGCGGTTCAAGTCGGGAAATACCTTGTGTGCCATCAAAAAATGCCGATGTACCGGTTATTAGTAAGTAGAGTCCCGGGAAACGGCCGGAATCGATCTCATCGATAAGTTGCCGCAGCGCATTCAGGCTTTTATCACGGACATCACTGCGCATTCTTTGTATGGTCTCTACTTCGTCAAGAACAACGAGTAATCCCGCCTGACCAGAGTCCCGAATGACAACGAGGAGTCCCTGGAGAAAAGCCAGCGCGCCATAGTGGTCCAGGTCTCCCTTAACTCCCGCGAAACGCTTTGCCGCCGCGGCGATACTCGGTTGTCCTCCCAGCCAAGCGAGCAAGCCTTCGGCGATAGCCGAGTTACCTTCTGCCTGAGCGCGTCTATACCCGCGGAGGGCGGCACTAAAAGCGGGCGCCTGATCGCTTATTTTACGAAGGCGTTTTTCCACGAGAAGGTTTGTACTGTCGAGTAGTTTCGCATTATCGTGCTGGTTGATACTTCCTTCCGCAAGGACATCTTCTTCCAACGTGAAAAACCAGCTTTCTATGATGTTTCGAAATGCTCCTTTCGAAGCATCTGCTGTGGCAAGGTGTTCGATCAGCCTTCTGTAAACGGTTTCCAGCCGATGAAGCGGCGTCTCGGATTCCGATATTTGAACTTCCGAGGTAACAAAGCCCTGTTTCCTTGCGCGATCACATAGCCATCGTGCAAGAAATGTCTTTCCACAACCGTATTCGCCCCTGACCGCCTTGAAAACGCCGCCGCCGCCTTTTACCCGCTGCAGTTCTTCTTCAAAAATATCCTCAAAGGGTTCAAGTCCTACAGCAAAAGCATCCAGGCTGTTTTTTGGAACGGTTCCACGCCGGATAGCGTCAATGATCTCTTGTCCTCGTTTTGGGCTGATACTCATCGTGTGTAATTAACCAATCTCAAATTGCTTGCGGAGTAAGTCTAGATTTAATTCAACAGTGTTCGAATTTTCATCCCGTCCCAATACTTCATATCCATCAATATTGAGCACCCGTTGAATAATTGCCAGAAGACCGCTGAGCCGATTTGGAGGATACCCGATGCTATGGGCAATCGCCGTAGCGGTCATTTTTCCACCATTACATTCAAGGGTACTTAAAATCCGGATAAATACGGCACTGTTCTTTTGAAAGGATCTCCCCGCCAAAAGTTTTTGTTCCTTGAAAACAGGAGAAGACATGAGCGATTTAATCCATTGGGGCTGTTCTGTTTTATCTGTTAGCGCTTCTTTTTTTTCAGCATCTTCATTCCAGTCAAAAAGCGAATCAGGAAGAGGAATGGACTCTTTCTCCTGTGGTGCAGCAGGGTTCGCTGCATTTTTTATATCCTGTATGCCTTCTTCCCACCAAATTGGTTTTACGTGTATTAATTCAGACCAGCCTTCAGGAAAGATATTTCCCTCCGCCAATACCGCTATCGGAACGAGGACTTCCTGGGGATTTACACCGCCATGATAGCCGTTTTTCTTCATTGCATACCGAAGAGTTTCACTCCAGGGGACAACCACGGCATTGCCTTTCACGAGTACTCTCTTTCCTTGAATGGCAAGTTCCATTTCTGTTGGTGTATCATTCCCTTTCCGCCACCTGTCGCCTCCTTCCCCTGGACAGTGCCGGGTTGAAAACTCAAGGATATGACCGTGATCACTGAGTAGAATTACTGCACGGCGGGCATGCTTCGCTTCATATAAAAGTGGTGAAAGAGCCTTGATCTCATCACAAACCCAACGGATATCAATCTGATCTCCTTTGAGAAGATAATCATCTATAGCATTGATGACGACTCCGACTACGGCCTGCTCTTTTGATTTTATCGCAGCCCGAATCTCTGGCGATAATCCTCCATCCTCTGGGTCATGTAAATCGGTCTTGTGAAAAAGCACCGGTGCTTTACCCGTCTTTGACTGGGCGAGAAGATCCGGTTGCTTAGAGAAAGCAATTCGTTCTGTTTCACTATTTCCCTGCTTGATATTGCCACATAGAAGACTGGTACGCGAGAATTCCGTCAACGATGGAATCATAGTAATTCCGATAAGGGCCTGGTCTTTTTCGGAAATAAGGGTCCAGTCGTGCTGCATGATATCTTCGATTAGCTGGTTAAATACGGCCATGCTCATACCGTCCATCACGATCAAGAGAACGGGTTTCTTTGCTGCAAGGGGCGCCACGACTTTAGTAAGGATTTGTTCCACAGGAATTACGGCCTGCTCTTTAGAGCCTGCACTTGTCCAGTCTTTAAACAGTTCAGCAAAGACCTTTGCCTGTTTTTCCTGAATTCCCCGGCATTTTTTGAAGAGTGCCATATACGCTTCTGATAAAGTTGCAACTGCATCCCCATTTCGCAATGCCTGCCGTGCCCAGTCCACAAACCCCCCAGTTTCCGCATAGGATTTCACTGCTTCCTGGAAGGATTTTGGGGTGTCATTCCCCTCTGCCACGTATTTTTTGAGCCATCGTGCCAGACGCATCGCCATGGTTACCCGTTCAAGACGTCTCATTTCACTATTGGCCAGATCGTGTTTAAAAATACTTTCTGCGTACCCTTCTACATTGTGATCAAGTTCTCCGTCAACCACTTTCTTGAGCACAGCAGCAAAACGTCCAAGTCGCTGATCAAATCCGAGAAAAGAAACATCACTCAAATACGCGAACTGATCCGCTTGTACTTCTTTCAGAATTTCATCTGCGCGTTGTAACTGCTGCTCACATTGTCCTTCTTCGGCAACTTGAAGGCGTACTACATCCAGTGCGGCGGCGCTCCACCGAAGGAGGATGTTTTCCGCTGCATTTTTCCCGCCAAAACACTTCTCCTCCATTTTGCCAGCGGCTTTGTCGAGTTTCCCTTGTGTCCGCGGGTGGAACACCACATGGGCGGCCAAGCCAACAGCCAACGCATTGGGCGATGCGTTATCCTGAACGCATTGGAGTACAATGCGTGCGGCGGGATCAGCAACCTGAACCAACCATTCTACTGCAGCTTCTCTGAACTCATCGTTCAACTCACGGAACTGTTGTACATTTATTGGATTAAGCGACCATTTGAGAATAGCGGGAAGATCCGGGCGTGCTACGCTTAAACCTAACGCTCGCTCCAACAGAAATGCCCATATTGTTTCACGATCAAGAAATCCTCCTGGTGCCGCAGGGCAATTTCCCTGGGTAGCGAATT
>JAGLCZ010000201.1 GCA_023145975.1 Candidatus Hydrogenedentota bacterium
AGAGCAGCAAAAATCCAAAACTGTATATTGGAAATATAGTATAGCGATCGCAGTAGGGGTGATAAGTTTGGGAGTACTGCTGGGAGCATGGTTTGCTTACGCGCCAACGGATAACAGAAAGCGCCCCTAGGGTACATCGTAAGGTATATTCTTTGAGTATCCGGCGTGTTATCAGTCGCCTACATATTCGTTCTCATACCAATCGCGCCAGTTGGCAGCATATCGTTGAATCCAGTCCAATACAGCGGTACCGCCCAAATCCTGACTGGCACGTTCTGACTGGATCCACTTGTAGCGATTAATTTCATCCCGCTGCATACACAGCATCTTTTGCTGCCGTTCTTCCCGCCATGCCTGGGCATGATACTCAAGCCAATCCTGAGCAGCTTCTTCAAAACCTACTTCCTGCCCACGTTTTTTGGACATGAAGTATTTGTGGCGGTCGATTTCACGAATTTCCGCTTTTTTGAGGCAGCTGATGATACGCCGGTAATTCTGATATGATTCCTGCTGCCGTACTTCTGCTGTAGCTGACATATTTAGCATCTCCAAATCGAATACATATAAAGTAGCATTGTAGCGTCTGCTTACAAAAATATCAACTGAATTTTGCAATCCTTTGATTTTCGCTTGATACTCAACAAACACTGTTTTAACATATCACAGCGAAAATGTCAAGTAATTACCAAAAATCTACCTACAATATCCATATTACTATACACGGAAATATAAAATTTATCACGAATACACGCCTTAATCACGATGAGTGCCTACATGGAAAGCAAACAAAAAGAAATGGTCTTGCATTCCATAAATTCAAATAATACAATAAAAACGGCGCTGTGTTTTACAGCGCCGTTGTAAATCATGATGAAATTATGGGTCGTTTATTTTGCAGTAAGTTTTGCAGCAACCTTTTCAAAGTAGGCAACACACTGTGTGATATCGGGTACATTATTTTCCCAGTTATGTTCGTATTCTATGGAGAAAAGCGGCTTGATTTTCTGGCGTAATACTTCCGCAAGAAGACCTTCGATATTCCCTTCGCCTGTGCCCCATATTGTATCGTGAGCGCTGGGCTTACCCATTTCTCCCAGATCCTTCAGATGGAAAGATACAATACGTCCTTCTAATGCTTTGACGGCGTCCAGCGGAACAAGATTCGAACGCATCCAATGTCCAGTATCAGCGCAGGCACCCATTCGTAGACTCCGCCCTTCCGTTACCTGCAAAACTTTTTCGTAGTTCCAATACTTGGATGGTTTAGGATGGTTGTGAATGGCTACACTGAGTTTATACTCATCGGCAAGTTTTTCTGTAAGATCGAGAACGCCGCGTGGCGGTTCAGTAACAATAATTTCAATGCCCATTTTCTGAGCAAAATCAAAAATTTTACGTGCTTCCTCTTCTTTTCGCGGGATGGCTACTACGCCATAAGCAACAAGGGTGACACCGCGTTCCGCCAAATGTTTTACTGCCAGTGCACGATGTTCTTCACTCATATTGTGGTCAAACTTTATATCTTCCGGCAGATCAGGACTGAGTCGTTGTCCGGGAAAGGCTTCGGCATGTTTCAGTCCGACAGCGACTACCTTATCAATGGCTTCGGTAAAGGTGACACGGTTAAAACTCCACAACTGACATCCCAATCGCCATCCCAGTGCATCGGCACTTGGTGTGCCCGACGCAGTATCTGCTGCCGCTGCCGACTGTACTGCACCACCGACGACCACTGCCATTAGACACAAACCCGTAACTGCTGCACGCTTAAAACTCATGACATACTCCTTACACCAGGTTGTTATTTTACGCTGCCAATATTCTGTT
>JAGLCZ010000202.1 GCA_023145975.1 Candidatus Hydrogenedentota bacterium
GGACTGCCATTATGTGCCGGACAAACGTATATTTTATGCTGAAATGCCCCGAAGGGGCTATATAACACAGCCCAAGGTTGCGGTACCCCGCTACCTTGGGGAAACAAGCGCCCCATCACCTGTTTACCCCAACGGGGTTACGTACATAAGGGTTTGAATATATGAAAAAACGATGTAACTCCGTTGGAGTAATAAATTTGGTAACAAGACGAAAAGAACATCCCCCTTGATCCCCCTTCAAAGGGGGACTTTAGGATCCCCAATTTATAGAGTCATTCCCACCCGTTTTCCCTTGCGCTTCCTTCGATAGGGGACTTTAGGAGCCCCGATTTATAGAGTCATTCTCAACCGTTTTCCCTTTGCGCTCCTTTCGATGGAGAACTTTAGAGCTACTCACACAAAAAAGGACAGACACGTCTCATCACGCCTTCGATACTCGCTTGTATCTGGAGTGTCCAAATGATTTTAGACCGTTGATCCAGAGTATCATGTTATCCTTTGGAAGGAATACTTTTAACGGGTCAAAAAAACAGGATGATGCCTACCGGTGGTTCACGTGATAAAATAATCTACTATAGAATGGCGGTGGCGTTTTATCGGTACTAAAAAAAAGAAAGTGAATACGATGCAATACAAAAGACTACTCAAAAGCGTTTCTGTTATTTTTATACTGGCCGTGCTTCTGGCGGCTGCAGGATGTGACAAGGCACCGCCTATGGTTCAACTGCACGGGCAGGTGTTGGACATGGCCAATGATTTGCCTATTGAGGGAGCCCGGGTGCAGGCAGTGGATATTAATGGTGCGCCTGTCGGCAATACTGCTGCAACGGATGCGCAGGGGAACTATGAGCTTACTGTGCCGCACCAATGGAATCCGGATGGGGACCAGGAAAAGGAGACAGAAGAATCGGAACTGGAGTATGGGGTGTATATGCTGCACTGCCAGGCCATGGGGTATCAGGCGTTTCCCAGTTCCATTCGCCCCTCGCTGCCGATTGATATGGAGACGGCAGTGAAAGCGGCACCCGGTGAAGAAACGTTATTTGCGAAACTGACTATTGATGAAACGACTACCATACTCACAACGATTAAACTTATTGCTTTAGGCGGTGCTTCCGATCAACTGGGTATTATATCGGGGCATATCGCCTTGCCAAAAGATTCCGACGATTATGCCGGTGTGTTGGTAGTGGCGGTCAACGAAGGGAACCAAGTCGCATACACGGGTTTAAGCGGGCTGGACGGTGACTATGCCGTCTTTAACGTGCCTGCAGGTACGTATCGTGTGGAAGCCTATACGCAGGGACTGCAGTTTAAACCTGAAACCGGCGTGGTACTTGAAGCAGGAGAAGAACACGCAAATGTTGATTTATCCCAATCTGATCGCCCCCTTAATAGTGTCGGTGGAAGTGTTCAGATTGTCAATGCGCCCGGAGGTTCCGTAACCAGTGTTATTCTGGCGTTGGAAAGCACGTTTGATGAAATCGCCGTGCGCGGTACCATGCCGCCGGGATTACGCGCCGGAGATGTTACGGGCGCTTTCCTTATCGAAGATATACCTGACGGGCGGTATGTTGTATTGGCAGCCTATGAAAATGACGGGCTGGTTCGTGATCCCGACGAATCTATTTCCGGTACTGACATCGTGCATATCGAAGTGCCGGGTGCCGGCGGTGCAAACGATGTTGAAATTACCGACGGTTTCAAAATTACCGAAGCATTGGCAATAGTCCAGCCCGGTGCATCAGGAACAGAGGCCGTTTCCTCACTCACTCCTGTACTGGAATGGGCGGATGATTCAAGCGAAGAAGGATATGAAATTCAGGTACTTGATTCTTTTGGTACCCGTGTCTGGGAAACAGAGGTCGACGGGGTATCCGGTTCCGAAACCGTATCGCTGGTTTACGCGGGTCCTGCTCTTGACGAATCCATGTACTATCAGTTTCGGGTCGTTTCTTTCCGCGACGGTAAGCATGGCCGTTCCTACATCAGTGCTACGGAAGATCTGAAAGGGGTATTTTATTTTGGGACTACAGAACAATAAACTTCTGGTGAAATCCATTTTACAGCATCCGAAAAGGAATTGAAAATGTCTTCTGCAATAAACCGTATGTTGTTCGTGTGTACCGCAATTATTATTGCCTTTGCAGCCTTTGCCGAAAATTCAGCGCCCTATCCGCGTATTACTGAAGAGGCGTTCAAATCCTGTGTCCCTTTTTTCAAATGTGATTCAACGATCCCGTTAGAAGCACGTATCGTACAGGAATGGGATAATAAAAATAGCTTACGGCAGAAAATTGTATTCCGGGGCGCACAAGGATTTCTGGTGCCGGGCCTTTTCGAAATTCCGAAGCAGGGCGAAAAACCCTACCCGCTGGTGCTGCTCCTGCACGGGTGGTCAGGCTCCAAGGCGAATTGGTACGAAGACAATAATTTTATCAGCGGCGGGATAATGCGGAAGGCACTGTTGGAATCCGGCTATGCCGTCCTGGCTCTGGATGCTGCCACACATGGGGAGCGAAGTAATGAAATTGACTATCTGCATGTGAACCCCTTCGAGGATCCAGCAGCACCGCTCCGCAGCAATTACTTTAGCTTTGCAGAGATATGCATACAAACCGTGAAGGATTATCAGCGGGCACTGGATTATATAGCGGGACGGGATGAAATTGACATGAACCGTATCGGTCTTATCGGTTACAGTATGGGCGGCATGCATTCCTTTTTTATGCTGGCAGCGGAACCACGTCTCAAGATGGCGGTGGCGTGTGTACCTCCCCTGCTCACACTGGGCGGCAGTACGGCATCTCCTGTGGACTATTCCCGGGGTATTGGCGATAAACCTTTGCTTATGCTTATGGGGCGCAAGGATGAGTTATATGAATTCGCCCCGATGGAATCCTCCTACCATGCGTATATTGAACGCCCCACCACCAAAATCATCTGGTATGATCGGGGGCATGAGCTTGGTCCGATCTATGTGCCCGATGCGCTGGCATGGATAAAAGAATATCTATAAAAAGTCACAGGACGCATATCCGTGTAAGCCCGCTTATTCTGCCGGAAGCTGGAAGAAGCGAAGCGCCTGCACCCACGTTCTTCAGAAATGTTCTGCGATCATATCCCCTTGCGTCTTTTACGCTCATTTTTTATTCCTCTATTTTGGGGATCGTATTGTCCAGAATAGAAATCTCTTCGGAACTCGGGGAAACGGCAATTGCCTCAATCATTCTGCGCGGCTCGCGGGTATCCTGAATTATATTGTTGGTAACACGACAGGAAGTACAGTTGATAAGATGAATCCCCCGGACGGCGGGATCCATAATAATGCAGTTGGAAATAAGGGCATGCTGACTATCCACAAGGGTAATGGCACCGCCCTGTTCCGCAGTTCCCCAGCGGCAATCTGCAAGGGTGTTTCCAGAGATAAGAACGGTTTTGCAGGATTCAATAAAAATGCCGTCACGCATCCTATTTTCAACGCTCGGATTGTAATCAATATTATTACCGGTAACGGTAAGATTCCGGCAGCTGCGTACACGAAGGGAAAGTTCCGCAGCACTGTATATGCTGTTCCCGCTGATGGTCACCCCCCGCGTATGCTGTAAATCAATGTTTACGGTCTGGCTGCCGATGATATTGCCCGAGATGCTTCCCAGTCCGGAACGATCCGCTGCCGCCGAAGCCGTGCCGAGGATACGGATATTGGCACCGCCGGGACTAGGCACCGCCTGTATAGTATTACTGCAAATGGTAAACTCGCGCAGGGTGCCTTCACGGGTATCAAAAAGCACATCTGCAGCATTGGCTTCGGCATCATCGTTGTACTCAATATCATTACCGGTAATCTGGATATTTCGGACTTCACCGCCAAGCACATGAATCCCGACGGAACCACTATAGCTGATGTGATTCCCCACAATAATAATTTGGTGCAGGTTCACCCGATCCAGAAAAACGCCGGTAATCTTATTTTCATACAAGTGCGAATCAGAGAGGATGAAGTTGCGGTTCCGTTTTATCAGATGAATACCGTGCAGACAATTACGAATCAGGACACGGGAGATCGTACAGTTCATCGTTCCTTCAAGGCAGATGCCGTCTGCCTCCTCGTGAGCACCCACAATCTCCAAATCACTGATAATAGGAAAGCGTTCCCGATCCCAAATGGCGGGTTTGACCGTGGCGGGACTCGCAGTACCTCCATGGGTTCCGATGAGATACAGTGCAGGTCCAGCCCCTTCCATAAGAAGGCGTGCCGTGCCTGATGCACCCGTAATACCCATATACCCGTCGGCATTGAGATGAATAATCAGGGGAGCAGTCAAACGGTAGGTACCAGGATCAAGTACCAGCGGTCCCCCCGCATCAACAGCGCGCTGCAGTGCCGCCGTATCATCTGTCATACCGTCTCCAGTGGCACCAAACGAAGCTGCTGTCGGTGCAGGTAGTGCAACAGCAGGCACCCACAGGAAAACACTCAGGATAACATAGCTCGCAAGAATTAAATTTACAGAATAAGTCATTTTATTGTTGTCTCCTTTAAGAGTGATAATAACAAAGTATAACAATAGATTCCCATTTATTATCATCCACAAAATATAGGGAAGCGGATTGGACAGATCAGTCCGATTACATGATCGTTTCCAAAAAAGAAATAACCCTGACTTACAGAGTGTCGGTAAGTCAGGGCTGATTTAGAATTGGTATGTCCTTCAAATGCTACAATGAAAATTCAATAGTGAAGATTTTCTTTTTCGGCACGTTAAGTTCAATGCGGCTGCCTTTGCACTTCATTTGTTCGATACGGTCTTCATTCAGGTTGGTGAGCCAGGCTTCCTTAACATCTTTGAACAATACAAGCGCACCCGTTACCGTTTCCAGTGTAGGATTAAATATGCGGACCGTATAGTTCCCTGCACGATCTTCCGCCTGCTTCAGGGCGGCAAGCTGCAGTTCCTCTCCTTCAAGGGTTAAGAAACTCATCGCCTTGGGCAATGTTCCTTCATGGGGTCCTGCCTGAGCAGGTTCCAAAGGCAGGTTCATTTCTTCCGCTTCCCGATAAAGCCCATTTGTCCAATCGCCGCTGTGGGGGTACAAGGCATAGGTCCATTCAAAGTCACCAATGCACTGGGCAAGATCCATCTCGGGATAGGTTTCCCACCGCCCGAACACGGGAGAATTACGGTAGGTAAACGCGCGAAGCAGGGTAATGGCAAGGGGCC
>JAGLCZ010000203.1 GCA_023145975.1 Candidatus Hydrogenedentota bacterium
CTGAAGGGATATTCCGTTATGAAACTACTACCCAGACTGGGGATTTTTATTGTATTCGTTCTTATTGCTGTCGTTATGGGTTCCTATCTCGGAAAGATTTCTGTACGTGATGAACGCATTGCAACTTCTCGTGCTGAACGGATTTCTGTTACAGAGCAAGAAGTAACTGACAATGATGAAGCGGAGAAAACAGACGTACAGCAAGTTGCGACCCCTGTATTTTTTTGCCCGGGTGCGATGGTGAGTGAGGATTGGAAAGTAATCAGTGAAGAGGTGGCTATGGCGGCTTCATCAGGGATTCATCGTTATATCATTACGATTTCCCCCAGTTGGTTTGAGCAGGATCGGCAGGGGGATGCGGAACGGTATAATGCCTTACTGAAGCAGTATGTAGATGTTGATGCGCAGGCACAATTTTTGATTCAAGTAAACCTTAACCCTCCGGTGCATTGGTTCGAGGTTCATCCCGAAGCCGCCATGCAAATCAATGAAGTGCTTCAGCCTTATCCCTCTCCTGCATCAGTTGTGTGGCAGGAGGCGGCAAGCAGTGCCCTCGAGAATCTTATTGCCACGGTGGGAGCAGGTGCTTATCAGGAGCGGGTATTGGGTTATGTTTTGTGTGCGCTGCAGAATTTGCGCTGGATGTTACCGGAAGGATACGATCGCTGCACGGCGAATCAGCAGGGGTTTATTGAATGGCTGCAGCAGGGATACAGGGATGATGATGCACTGCAGATTGCGTGGGGAAATGAGACAATAACTCTGGAAACAGTAACAATCCCCGAGCCTCCCGTAACCGAAGATGCATTGCCGATATTTCTTGAATTACCTGCCCGTCGGGCTGTCGCAGATTTTTTGCAATATAGTTCTGAATCTGTGGCGGATGCACTAACCAGTCTTTCTGCAGTAACGGCACGTGTTTCTGCGCAAGGATCATCTTCTATTATTGCTGCCCCGTACGCCTATTCTTTTGAAACATTGCCGAATGATTGCGGGCATTTTGCTTTGGAGTTATTACTCGAAAGCGATATAAATGCATTTGTGTCTCCCGTGTCTTATGTTGATCGGGGGCTTGGCGGTGTAGGCGGTGTTATGGGACCTGTAGATAGTATGACCGTACGGGGAAAGCAATGGATTATCATCGATGATACACGCACCGGTGTTGAACGTGATTCTGATACCGGTGAATTTGGACGTATCAAAGGAATTAATGTTGATGATGTCTACGATGTACAACGTCGTAATTTCGCCATGGCGTTGACCTATGGGCTTGGTCTTATCTGGTCGGATCCACAAGGGGAAGGATGGCTGCATGACCAGGAACAATGGGAGCATTTTGGACAGTTGAATGCTATTTATGCAGACCAGTTGAAAGAAGAGGATAGTGATACAGAAGAAGTGTACAGCAAGGCGGTGATGACCGTTGTTGTGGATGAATCCTCCCGTTTTTACATGCAGGGGGACAATAGAATAAATAGTATCTTTTTGCAAAAAGGACGGGATGCAGCACTTCGTGCAGGTGTTAGTCTTCGCTTCCATTTGTTACGGGATGTTATCGAGGATATTGCCCCGCCTACATCTGTATACCTCTTTCTAAATGCATTTCATCTTAGCGAAACGGATCGGGTGCAATTGCATTCGCGCCTTGCTCGTGAACATGCTTCGGCCATTTGGCTGTATGCACCGGGATATATCGCCCAAAATTCTGATGTAGAAAATATAGCAGCAACAACAGGTATGGATGTTCGCCAATTTGAGGAACCCTTTGAGACAGGATCAAAGTTTTTGTTATCAGGTAACTTTTTGCAGGCAGACGAAAAGTTTGGCTATTTAAAAAGCTGTACCCCTGCCTTTTATATTGAGCAGGGAGAAGAGACTGATTTTCTGGCAACTTATGTGCATGATAGAGAAAAAGGAAGCGTTGCTATCCTTTCATTGCCCGAAGGGTGGACATCGGTTTATGTTGCTGAACCCGGTCTTAGCCCGGCACTTCTGTGCGAGATATTGCTGCTTCTTGAGCAGCATTTATACCTGACACCTGTGGACGATATTTATTACGATGCGGTATTTATACGAGATGATATTGTCTCGTTACATGCCAGTAAGACGGGAAAGCGCTCCATACATCTTGGCGGTTTTTGTGATGTTGTAGATCTACTTGAACCTGCCATTGGTTGGTCCCAGAAGGATCGTATTATGCTGCCGTTGCAGACTGGCGAAACTCGTTTACTCCTGCAAAAGCCAACGGAATAACCTGCAATACTACGGTATCAGATTATACAATGGATGGTAATACACGGAACAATTCTTCCACTGTCGTGATACCTCGTTTTGCCTTGTCGAGACCGTCTTCAAGCAGGGGAATCATATTGTGTTTCAGTGCTATCTCATGTAATCGTGAGGTTGTGGGATGATGCAGTATACAATCCGCAATTTGTTCGTTTACTACGAGCATTTCCCCAATGCCTGCGCGACTGCGGTAGCCGATATGCTGGCAGTTTGGACAGCCCTTGCCGCGATAGTAGCGTTGTTTTTTACCCTTCAGCCCGAAGTATTGTAATAATAACGGATCGGGTGTATAGGCGGTGGTGCAATCCGGACAATTAAGACGTATCAGGCGTTGCGCCAACACGCCTGTAATGGACGACGCTACCAAAAAAGGCTCAATCTCCATGTCAATCAGACGGGTGAATACTCCTGCAGCGGTACCGCTATGAATGGTACTGATCACCAGGTGTCCGGTGAGTCCTGCCTGAATCGCCATTTTTGCGGTTTCAAGATCACGTATTTCGCCCACTACGATGACTTCCGGGTCTTGCCGAAGAATGGAACGGAGTGCTTTGGAAAATGTAAACTCAACATGAGGGTTTACCTGGATCTGAGATATCCGATCCATGGCATATTCCACGGGATCTTCAATAGATACAACATTAACCGTATTCTTCTGCAGCTGCATCATTTCATGCAGGGCGGCATAGATGGTTGTTGTCTTTCCGCTTGAACTGGGTCCTGTTAACAGTAGTGTCCCCTGGGGGCGGGTTACCAGGGCGCGTATGCTGTCCGTAATGCGTTCCGGGAAACCAAGCATATCAAGGTGGTATAGATCATTGGCAGCACCCAATATGCGTACTACAATTTTTTCACCGTGGATGGTGGGTATGGTCGAGACGCGCATGGGTCTGGCACAGGAACATTTTTCACGGTCTATACGGCCATCCTGAGGAACGTCTTTGCGATAGATCACCAAATCAGACACCACCTTGATGCGTGCAATAATTTTTGGTTGAAATTCACTGGGGATGACGGCTATTTGCTGTAATATCCCGTCAAGACGATAGCGTAGTGAAAAATAGTCGCTCCACGGTTCAAGATGTACATCACTGCTTCCATGATATACCGCCTGGCTGAGCATGATATCTACGGCATCGGAAATACCTGTATCGTCACGGCTTTCCATACGTTCCAATATAGCGGATTGAATATCATGAAGCGGAACAATCTGGATACCGCTTCCTGCATGTATGTTTTTTGATGCTGCCATATTGCGTCCTTTTTCTTGTTATTGCTTTATGATCTGCATCATGATGGCTGAATATATACATGAATGTCAATAGCCTGCCGGAAAAGAGTGAATATTGCAAAACTGTGATTTACAGTAACAGGGCATCAGAAATATGGAATGCTTGTCAAATCATCATATACCACAGGGATCGATACTTTTTTCCCGGCAGATAAAACATTGACAGGCTTAACTGTTTTCGGTATACTAGATGTAGTTTAGTATAAGAATTATGGTGGCGGGAAGCATGATCCGCAAAACAATATATGCCTATATAATAACGGTGCCGATGAGTACCGCTTGCAATAAGAAGTTGACAGTAATACAAGCGATCCCCCCGTCATTTATGGAAGAGAGTCGTTCCTGTAATGAGCGGGGTTTGTTGTTTTTGGTTGGTTAGTATTTTGTTGTTTTGCGCGATTTTATGCATTTCTGCCTTCATCAGTAAAAAAGTAGTAACCGCCCCGGGGTCGGGGTAGGGAGGTTCTATGCATGACGCCATTAATAAGTGGTTTGGCGGCGGCTGTCGCCGGGATAATAGTTGGAGCAGCAGTGACTTTTGTTCTGTCCCGGATACGGGCAGGCGGTTATGTCAGCAATGCGCGCCGTGAAGCAGCGCAAGCCCTTACGGATGCGGAACGTGAAGTAGCATCTATTATTAAGGACGGAAAGACATCAGTAAAAGAGGTTGAAATTGATCTTCGTGCCAAGATGGAGAAAGAAGGTCGAGAGTTACGCAAGGACATTGGTGCAATTGAAAGACGTATTACGGGAAAAGAAGAAAAGGTAGACCGGCGTGCCCAGGCATTGGACAAAGCTACTCAGGAATTGAGTACTCAGGAGCGTGCTTTGGTGTCGCGTGAGAAAGATGCCGACAAGGAGCGTAATCGTCTTGACGTATTGCTCAAGGATCAGATGGTCAAGTTGGAAGGTATAGCCGGACTTACTGCTGAGCAGGCGCGTAAGGAACTTTACGTACGCCTGGAGAATGAGGTGAAGCGGGATTGCGCTCTCGAATTAAAGCGGGTCGAAGAGGAATTACGTGAGAATGCAGAGAAGAAGGGACGCTGGATTATTGGCGAAGCATTGCAGCGTTGTGCCGCGGATCATGTAGCAGAGACTACCGTTTCTGTGGTTCCTCTTCCCAACGATGAAATGAAGGGGCGCATTATCGGGCGTGAGGGGCGGAACATTCGTGCTTTGGAAAGTGCTACGGGTATTAATGTCATTATTGATGATACTCCCGAAGCGGTGGTGTTATCTGGATTTGATCCGGTACGTCGTGAAATAGCGCGTATAGCACTGGAGCGTCTCATCGAAGATGGTCGTATTCATCCTGCGCGTATTGAAGAGATGGTGGAAAAGAT
>JAGLCZ010000204.1 GCA_023145975.1 Candidatus Hydrogenedentota bacterium
CGTGCATTTTGCTGCCGGGTTTGAGAGAGATACCGCCGCTGTCAAAGGTAACGCCTTTGCCCACCAGTGCCACAGTACGTTTTGCGTCGGGATGACGGTATTCCAAAAAGATAAGTTTCGGCGACTCAACACCGCCCTGTGCCACACCCAACAACGCGTTCATCCCCAACTCCGCCATCTTCTCCTGCTCGAAGACGGTACAGGTGCATTGCGAATTGTCGGCGTTTGCAATCTCCCCGGCGGCCAGCGCCAATGCGGTGGGCGTCATATCGTTGGCAGCCGTATTTGCCAGATGTCTGGCGCCATTGGTCGCCAGCGACAGCAGTGCGGATGTCTGACAGGCATCGCCCACAGCCGCGACAACAGCAGCAGAACCAACAATAACTGTAATCTCTGTAACTAAAACCGGTTGTGCATCGGCATCCACCTGCTTATAGGTATCGAAGACATATTGACCGAGATTAATCCCCTCTACAAAAGCTTCTACCGGCACTTCAGGAAAACTGCTGACGTCCACATAAAGACGGCATACGCGATGGCTGCTAAATTTGGAAACGGCAGCACCTGCGGCACGACGCATCGTTTCCGCATCCAGCGACTCCCTTTCCCCCAAACCCAATACCAACACGCCCTTATACCCTTTTGACGGGGTGGGCAAATAATAACAGGACTTTGATTTGCCCGTAATCACTTCTTTATCTGCCAGTGCCTGCAAAGTCATCTCATCTTCTTCCAACAACACCGCGCTATTCAGCGGAAATTCTTTATGGTAGGCAGGTACGACCAGACAGCTTTCGCCCTCCTTAAAAACACACGTATCTGCTGTCACTACGTTAATCACGGTAATCATATCGCTCTTCATCTTCATCTGTAAAATCCTTTCTATGTATTTTCATAAACAAGTCCTAAGGGGACCTATCTTTCTATTAAATGCAATGTCCTTCAAGCCAATGCCCCCGAAAATCAGTAACCTGCACCGATACGACCTCACCTATCTTCAAGCCCGTACCCGCTACTGAAATAGCACGATACCCGGCGGTACGTCCGTTCATAAGATCCGATTCACGGGGATGAGCACAGTCTATCAATACGTCCTGAACCGTACCCACCAGCGATGCCTGCTGCTCGCTGTTAATACGTTCCTGCAATGCAATCACACGCGCCAGGCGTTCATCCTTCACGGCGCGGGATATATCATCCGGCAATGCGGCTGCCGCAGTATCCGGGCGGGGCGAGTACTTAAAGGGAAAGACCTGGCTGAATCGCACCGTTTCCAGCACACGAATGGTCTGCTCGAAATC
>JAGLCZ010000205.1 GCA_023145975.1 Candidatus Hydrogenedentota bacterium
TTTTTTTTGTATGTTGTTTGTACTTTACCGTACTCTTACGGCTGGCAGTGTTTTATAAGAATATATACAAACTTCATAATTTTCATTTTCGGGAGGTATCGATGAACGAAAAAATACGAACTTTTGATACGGAAGCCGCTACGTGGGATGAAAAACCCAGGCGCATGAAACTGGTGGCAGATATTTTCACTACTATCCAAAAAAATGTTGTATTGCATGACAAAATGGATGTATTGGATTTTGGATGCGGCACGGGGGTGCTGGCAATGCACATGCTGCCGTTGGTAGGTTCTATAACAGGGGTTGACACCTCCCGGGGCATGCTCAATGTATTTGAGGAGAAGGTGGCGAAAAAAGGTCTGGATACGATTAAGACCGTATTGATTTCGCCGGATGGATATGAGAGTATACAGGGGCAGTATGATCTGATAGTAAGTACGATGACACTGCATCATATCGAGCGTATAGCACCGCTTTTGGAGCATTTTCGGGATATTCTTGTGCCGGGAGGGTGTCTTGCCATTGCTGATTTGGATTTGGATGATGGAGTATTCCACAGTAAGGAAGAAGACGTATTTCATGATGGTTTTGATAGGGAGGACCTTTGTAAAGTTTTTGAGGAAGCAGGTTTTGAGAATTTACAACAGGCAACTGCAGCAGAGACTACCAAAACTGCTTCCAACGGGGAAATGCGACGATTTTCCTTATTCCTGATTACAGGTTCTCGACCGTAATCGGTATATAGGATTGTGTTTCGAGTTTGACTTTTTGTTTTAACAAGGATAGGGTTATCGTATGAAGATATTCGGGTCGTTTCTCCTTGCATTACTTCTTTTTGTTATGGCTGCAGCCGCTGCAGATGCCGTTTCTTTGGATATGCTGGACGGTGAAAATCTGAGCCGTTGGTATATCTGGATAAAAGATCGTGGACGTGATCAGGATCCCAAGCAGGTCTTTACCATAAAGGACGGCGTATTGCGGGTTTCCGGGGAGGAGTGGGGGTGTATCACCTCACAGGATGAATTTTCCAATTATCATCTTCTCGTGGAATACAAGTGGGGAAC
>JAGLCZ010000206.1 GCA_023145975.1 Candidatus Hydrogenedentota bacterium
GCAATCAATCGGGCAAGCATAACCGGTTGGCTTCCATTGGTATCAAGTTTTATTTTGTAACCAATACTTTTTACCAGCTTCAGAAACCGAGGCAGGTCTGCCTGTAGTGTCGGTTCCCCGCCTGTTACCACCAATCCTTCAAGTTTACCTTGTCTTTTGCTGAGGATATTTAGAATTTCTTTTTCAGGGTAAAGTCTTTTTTCACTCGGCGACAAGGCAAGAAGGTCACCGTTATGGCAGAAGGGACAACGAAAATTGCAACCTTGTGCAAAGGCGATTGCCGCGATGTGTTCTGGAAAATCACTGAGACTAAAGGGTTGAAATCCACCAAATCGCATAGTATTTATTCTCCGGAACAAACAACAGTTTGTGTTTCTTTAGTATCGGAAGTTATTTCACTGCTGCAGGTATCAATGCTATAACGGCTGCGTATGGCAAACTCCGCCTGTTTTCCCTCATTCCATTGGTTCACCGGTCGTAGATATCCGACTATACGCGCGTAGATCTCGGTGGCTGCATCACATTTTGGGCATTTGGGATGTTCACCGCGGAGGTAGCCATGACTTGGACATATCGAAAAACTGGGCGATAGCGTAAAATAAGGCAGCGAGTAGTTTTTGCAGACTTGTTTTACAAAGTTTTTTACTGATTGGATATCGGCGACAGATTCTCCCAGAAATACATGAAGCACAGTGCCGCCTGTATACCGTGACTGCAGGCTGTCTTGTAAATCCAGTACATGAAATACATCATCGGAATAATCTACCGGAAGCTGGGTGGAGTTGCTGTAAAAGGGTTCTGTGCCGTCCTGTATATTACCGCTATTGGCAAATATGATATTGGGACACCGTTCCCGATCAAGCCGTGCCAGTCGGTAGGTGGTACTCTCCGCAGGGGTTGCCTCGAGATTGTATAGATTTTCTGTTTCGTTCTGGTAGTCTGCAAGTCTATTACGCATGTGATCAAGTGTACGCTCTGCAAAAGCGCACCCTTCTGCAGTGCCGATATCGCAAGCAAGAAGATTCATACATGCTTCATTCATGCCCACTAACCCTATGGTACTGAAATGATTATGCCAGAAACTGTCGAAGTGCTTCTGTACATCCCGAAGATAAAAGTGGGTATAGGGGTATAGATTTTTGTCAGTGAACGATTCAAGTATGCGCCGTTTGGTTTCTAAACTATCCCGGGCTATATCCATGAGTTTATCAAGCTGCTTTAAAAAGTCCTGTTCATCTTTGGCAAGATAGCCCAGACGGGGCATGTTGATGGTAACTACGCCAATGGAACCTGTTAGCGGGTTGGCTCCAAAAAGTCCTCCACCCCGTTTTTCAAGTGTGCGTAAATCAAGACGTAGGCGGCAGCACATGCTTCGTGCATCGTCGGCATCCATGTCAGAATTTACAAAATTGGCAAAATAGGGGATACCGTAACGGGCGGTAACTTCCCATAGTTTGTCAAGACCGGGTGCATCCCAATCAAAGTCGGGGGTGATGTTGTAGGTTGGAATTGGGAAACTGAATACGCGTCCTTTGGCATCACCTTCGGAGAGTACTTCAAGAAAAGCACTGTTGAGCGCAGCCATTTCTTCAACATAATCGCCATAGGTGGTGTCTTGTAATTCACCTGCGATGATGATGGGCTGGTCTGCCAGTGTTTTCGGAGGCTGCAAGTCCATGGTTAGGTTGGTGAATGGAGTTTGAAATCCTACGCGTGTGGCTACGTTAAGGTTAAATACAAATTCCTGTAACGCTTGTTTTACTTCTTTATAACTGAGTTTGTCGTGACGAATAAAGGGGGCAAGCAGGGTGTCGAAATTACTGAATGCCTGTGCACCAGCCGCTTCTCCCTGCAGTGTGTAAAAAAAGTTCACTACTTGACCGAGGGCGGTACTAAAATGTTTGGCAGGTGCACTTTCCGCTTTCCCCGGTGCGCCGCAGAAACCGCAGCGTAACAGATCTTGCAAGTCCCAGCCCACACAATACACGGATAATAGTCCCAGATCATGGATGTGCAGGTCGCCAGTGGCATGTGCCTCGCGGATATCGACGGTATAAATTTTATTCAGCCAATAGATTTTGCTGACTTCGCTGGAAATATAATTGTTCAGTCCCTGGAGCGAATAAGCCATATTGCTGTTTTCGCGTACCTTCCAGTCTAATCGTTCGAGATACCGGTCTATCAGCGCTACATCGGCTTTGTTTACCAGTTCACGAACGCGTGTGTGTTGGTCGCGGTGAAGGATGTACGCCTTGGCTGTCTTTTTGAAAGGAGACATCAACAAGGTTTCTTCCACCACATCCTGGATCTGCTCCACTGTGGGAACAGATTCAGCATTCAATTGTTGATACAGACCTAGGGTGCGCATCGTAAGTTGACGTGCGACATCCTCCCCAAATTCTTCGCTGGCTTTACCTGCTTTCAGCAACGCTGCAGTGATTTTTGAGGCGTCGAAAGGAACGACGCGTCCATCACGTTTTTCAATTTGTGTAAAAAAAATACCCGAGTCCTGTGAACCCTCTACTACTTTATCAAATGCCGCCGCTTCCATAACCTTTTTCCCTCCGCGAAAATCCGCTTTTTCAGTTGCCGATACCACAATATGTCGCAAGAACAAATATCATTGTAGCGGATGGATACCACAAAGTCAAGTATAATCTTTCTGGACCACCACAATATGATGTGTATAAGTGGGGGGGAGACGGTGGATAACACAAGCGTTATGGGGGATAAAGTAGGGAGGATTTTTAAGTCCTTGCTGTTACTGATAATAAGGAGAAGAATTGCGAATAGTTTCTGGGTATTACAGGCATATAACGTAAAAAAATATGCGGTGAATTTCTTATACTGTGATAAATTGTGGGCAAATGTTGTATCCTACAGGTAGATTGATGAGTGAAATTGCCATTTTTGAAGTGTATACAGGAGAGGATATGATTTTATGAGTAATTCTAGTGATGGATTAGATCGTAGAAGTTTTTTGGGACTTGCCGCAACTATTGGGGTAGCAACAGCAGGGTACGGTATGGCGGAGTCTACACGTTCATGGCCGGAACAGGTTTCCTTTTCTTTTGCTGTAATTGCGGATCCGCATTGTGCGGAAGGACCGCGGCAGGGTATGGAACTGTTAGGAAGTGCAGTTGACCGATTATTACGTTGTTTTCAGGCGATGGAAGAATTGCCGCCTGATAAAAAACCGGATTTTGTCCTGATCGCCGGTGATATTCACCCCGAAGCATTGGCACCGCACCTGGATGAAATTCACATTCCTATTCATGCGGTAGCAGGTAATCATGAAGGGAGCAAAAAGTCACGAGGATTATTACGCTCGTTATTTCCCGATGATTTCGGTGTAGGTGACAATGTCCATGATTACTATAGTTTTGAGCACAAGGGCGTCAAGTTTATTGGGTTGTGTGATGCAGGTGCTGGTGGTGATCATGTGGGGCAGTTCAGTTCTGAATTGATTAAACCCGCAGGGCAGTGTGATTGGTTTGAAGAGGAATTAGGCATGTCGGGGAAGCGAAAAGTTGTATTTGCACACATACCGCCTGCACTTGACGGTGGTGATCACAATATGCACATGGGCCGTAACGATTCGCGTTGGTTTGTGAAAACGGTGAAGAGTACTCCCCCTGAAATGCTTTTTTTCGGTCATTTGCATCATGCTACAGAAGCCTATAGTATTGGGGAAGCACAGGCATTTAATTTGCGTTCCTGTTGCTGGAATTTTCAAAACACGCCCGTAGGATTTATGCTTGTACAGGTTACGCAAGAGGGTATGGAGACACAGGAGATTATTACTGGAAAGGTACATGTCCAATAGTTGTATTGCTGTTTGCGTTGTGCGGTAGATTTAATCTATTGGCGTGAACAGAGCGAGTGCCCGACAAATATGGGTTGTGGCTCGTGATTTGTTGAGTACATAAAAGTGAATTCCGGGAGCCCCCTGGGCAATGAGTTCTTCAGCTTGTTTTGCAGCATAGTACACCCCCACGGCGTATTGCCCTTCGTCATCGTCACCGTGTACTTCTAAACGACGTATCAGCTTAGGGCTAAGGTGAGCACCGCAAAGGGATGTGATGCGTTGGATTTGGGTGAGGTTGGTAACGGGCAATAGACCGGGAATAATCGGTACTGTTATCCCAATATCGCTGCAACGGTCACGAAATCGGAAGTAATCGGTGTTTTCAAAAAACATTTGAGTAATTATAACATCTGCCCCGGCATCTACTTTACGTTTTAGATTTTCCAGATCGGTAGCAGAGGAGGGTGCTTCAGGATGGGTTTCGGGATACCCTGCAACGATGACTCCAAGAGCGGGAAATTCTTCATGGATCATCTCTACCAATTCGTTGGCATAGTGTAATTCGTTTGACTGGGAATGGGATTCTTCCTGCTCCTGAGCTTTGTCGCCCCGTAGTGCCACAATATGTTCTACTCCGATGGCAATGGCATTTTTAATATAACTGCGTAATTCCTCTCGACTGCTTCCAACACAACTGAGGTGCGATGCTACAGGAATATGGGGATACCGTTCGTGTACTTCCTTAATGGCCTGGAGTGTACGGGACTGGGTACTGCCACCGGCTCCATAAGTACAGGTAATATAGGCGGGGAGACAATTAACGAGTTCTTTTAACTGTTCAAAAAGATTATTCATACCTATTTCAGTTTTTGGGGGGAACAATTCAAAACTGATGATTGGTTTACCACATGCATATAAGGAACATAAATCTTTCATAAAATCCTCCTTGTTTTGACAACGTGAAGCACGGAAAAAAATCTGTTGTTCTATCGGATAGGTCTGTTTTTCGCAACTTTTTAATTAGGTACTATTTTGGAAGCAAAGCTGCACAGTCCAGCATCTCATTTCGTAAGGCTTCTACAACGTGGTCATTATTTCTTGCATCAAGTACGTAACGCGCTGCACCCATTTGCACTTCACTCATAGTTTGATTGGCAAGATTACCAACAGTTATATCCAGCAAATGATGAATTTTTTCTTTCACAGATTCTGACACCGCAGTGTCGTGTAGTTTTTCTTTCAATGCGATAAGTATACGCACATCTTCCATGCCTTCGCGAACGGCTTCCCAGCGACGGCAGGAAGTGAGGGTCCCGTCAGGGTTGGTATATACCAGTGGATATTCATGTTCAACAGGGTCCCACATAGAATCGCCTACATTATAGCACCAGAACCCGATTCCTGTTGCACCAAAATGCATTCCAAAAATTGCTGCCATACGATATTGCGCTGCGATATTGATAGTTTTTGTATTTGCGCCTACAGGTCTTGCGTAAGAATAACTACAATCATACGACCATATTGTTTTTTTGCTTTTCTTAATAAAGTTCATTTGTGGAATGTCTTCGGTAAGCATATTGTATCCGGGGCACCAGAGGGAAGTTACTTCATCCAGCGCATGGAACATACCCAGGTCACCGCCGCCATTTACATAGAGTTGTAATTTGGGTCTTGCCTTGAGTGCTTGTCTTCCAAATGCAATATAGTGGTTTACCGTATCCCAGCCATCACCGCCCGGCTCGTCATGGGGATACATGGCCACATGATTTTCATCAATGCCGTGTTTGGCCAGATAATTTATTACTCTATCAAGATATTCTGCAAGAAGGGGTACATACGCATCATCTTCAATGGGAACGCCCAATTCAGGGATACCACTCATGAGCAGGAATACATCGTGTCCGCTCAGGTAGGGCAAAAAATCATCCAGTGCGGTGAAATCAATATTGATCTCGGATGGGGTACTTTTCGAAATCGCAGCTGTTGGAAGGGCGGCGGTAAAAACATTATTGCCATGTGCAAGCAGATCTGCCAGCGCATTTTCAGTGTAACTTGCCCAGCAGCATAATCGCATGGCACCGGATGGTGCCATATCAAAAGGAAGTACTTTCAGGGTGATTAGGGATTGAGTCTGGTGTGTACCGGTCTCAAAAGAAGTTGTAACGCTGTGATTACCTGCTTTCACGCCATTCAAATTCAGGTCCAGCCATACTTCTCGGGTTTCGAGTGAAGGGATGCTAATGGTTCCATTGGCCAACGGTTTGATGGGATCCCATGCCGTAGTTCCCTGATTTGTGGGAACGGATTTTACTTCATAGGCAGTTACATGAGGACCGTTGGTAGTTACTTCTGTGTAGACACGTACTGCAAGGGTGTCAAGGGTTACATTGAGTAGCTTAATAGAGACAGGCTCATGTTCTCCGGGAACACAACGGCGGTTGATACAGAGTGATGTGCTTGCTTCTGTGGGTACCTGCATGTTGACATCTCTATTTTCCCATGTGGTCCCCTCAAAAATAAGTAGGGGACATTCTGTGTTTTCGGAGGACAGGTTGGAGAGGGCTTTTGACAATGTCACTGCTCGTTTGGAACGGATATTCAGTGCTTTTGTTCGCAGGTTCAATGTTTCGGTGAACGAAGGAGCTGCGCCGGGAACTGCAGACTGAAGCCGTGCGAGTGCATTTGCTTCTTCTTCAATATCCTGTGCTTCTTTATCTATGGCGGTCTGGATGTCTATATGTTTCTTTGTCGTTTCTGTCGTGGTGTTTAGGGTCTCACGCAGGAGAAGCGCAGCACGTCTGGCAATGGCTTGATCATTTTGGTACGGCTGAAGGTAAATATCCCGTTTTCCACTTGCCAGTGAGATGTCAGCGTCATTTGTCAATAACCATTCAAATCGATACATGCCGGGGATTGTTGCCGATACAGGTAGTTTTAATATGCCGTGTCCACCTACTATTTTACCCATGGCGGCTTGACGTGCTCCGTTCGGGAATAGACAGGTTGCCGTGGCTTTTAAAAATGTATCTTTTTCCGTTGGTGCACTTACCCGAAATATAATTTCATCGCCAGTGAGAATTTGATCCCAGGATAGGGCTTCTGGAATCATGCGGGTAGTATCTGAACGGGTTAATCCAAACCAGCCGCCGGTGAGATGATTATTACCGCGATAGGTACGCCATTGTGCACGACTGTTTGTGGGTGCAGTTGTTCCGAAACAAAATAGTTGACCGGATTCTCCACCGGTAATAGCAAATTCAAGACCGTCCCGTTCTTTAACAATATCACCGAAAGCCGCAGTTACATTGATTGTTCGGTTGTCGAACTGATAGTTGAAGATGATTTTACCCCTGCTGTCAAATACAAGTAAATTACCACGTTGTGTGCAAAGTATGTATTCAAGGGTGCCGTCACCATCAAGATCAATGATTGCACCCGGTGCCAGGCAGCGTCCGTGGGTTTCAATATTCCATAGTACGCCACCGTTTTCATCAAAGCGGTACAACACCCCTAGTTCTGTGACTGCAAATAAATCTATTACACCATCTTCATCCAGATCGCCTACGGAGAGGGTAGAAGCCAATGCTCCCTGTGTTGAGCGTTTCCACAGGACGTCACCAGTATTGGAAAGGCAGAAGAAATGCCCACTATGAGATGCGATGGCAACCCGTGTTTCACCTTTCGAATTAGCAAAAAGGACAGGAGAGGCAATTGCCCAGAAAGGGGCGGTGTCGTTCATTTGGAATTTCCATAGGATACTTCCCGCACTATCTAATACGACCAGTTCCCCTGTGCTGGTGGCAACCACAACATCGAGTAAACCATCTCCGTCTAAATCACCTACGCTGGCATTTGAACAATTTCCTGTGAGTTGTGTTTGCCACACGAGTTGCCCGGTGTTTGCATCGAGAACGGTTACCAGTCCCGCCTGGTCTCCCTGAATTACCTCGAATACGCCATCTCCCGTTAAGTCTGTTACCACTGGAGATGCGCAGAATATATTACCCAGTTTTTTTTCCCATACTATTTTCCCAAGACCGTCAAGGCAGGTAAATATTCCTTTATTATCGCCTGCGAATAAGAGGGGGGGCAGGTTATCCCGTTCAAGAATTGCGGGGCAGGTAGAATATCGTCCTGCAGTGTCAAAGCGCCACCGCTCTTTTCCTGAGCCATCTACAACAATGAGACTTTCGTAGGCGGCAGTCAGAATTTCATCTGTGCCGTCACCATCCAAATCCGCTACCATGGGTGCCCCTTCCATGATCATATCAGGGCTGGCGACCCAGAGTTGTTCTATGTCAAGTGTATAACTGAACTGGGAAAGCAGTAGGAGGGCTGAAAAGAGAAATCTGTTTCTCAAAAAAAAATTCATACTGTTTGACCTTTGTGTTAGTGATAGATAATCCAATTCAGATGTGCATTATATACTGACACAACCTATATGTATTAGTTTAATGTGCTGTCGGAAAGGGGTAATGGCAATAATCGCCCTTCATTTATAGTATAACGATTATTTTATCCGTAATCTTAATCTGCTGTTATTATGCGATCAAACAGTACCTGCTTCAGAAAGAGTACCAATAAGGTTGCCCCAGGTGGCCATCACGGGTGGGGTAGAGACGGCGACATCAGACACATATCTCACAAAGGAAACATGACCGTCCATGTAGAGCACATTACAGCCACCGGGGATATGATTGAATTCCGTCATACCGGCACCGGTTCCGATTAGATCACTCATAACAAAAAGATTAGATTGACTCATTGCACTGGCACCGGGGTTGTTAATATCTGTGATCATAAATCGTTCGACCCCTTCTGAAAAACGGCGGATAGTATCGGTTGCTCCGTTACCAAATCCGGGGGCAATGGCAGATATGTCAATCGATTGATCTGCAATGGCTTGGAGGAGGTCACCTTTTTCTGTGGCATAGAGTATCATGGCTGAAACGCCATCTTTTTCAGCGGTAAAAAATGATTCCAGGAGTGCCCCTGCCTGGGTGGGTATATCAACATCTCCGGTGAATGTACCGTCAGTAATGAGGCTTAGGGCACCGGTGAGTGCTGGAT
>JAGLCZ010000207.1 GCA_023145975.1 Candidatus Hydrogenedentota bacterium
TGACCATTGCCTCTCCTGTGATTTTTGTCATTGCGCTGTTCAGCAGCCATTCTCCCATGTCTTTGATTATTGATCTGATGGATATGGCGGCAGAGGCAATGGGAATTCCAACAGATGATTCAAAGCTTCTGAAGTAGGGGTTTTGTTTTCTAGCAGGTGTATATGACGGGAGAGCCTTTGTGATGACAGAAAAGAATTTGGGACTTTCGATGTTTGTGCCGGGGCTATGGGTTTCCTCCATCGTTTGGTTTTTGATCTATACCTTATTTTCACCGGTATTGTTTATAGGTATGTTGTTCAGTCCTTCCATGGACGAAATTATCTTTCAGATTGATGAGGCATCCCCATTTGACCTCGGACTGTAAAGGTGAGGGCAATGCTCCGTTATTTTTGGGGGAGCGTATTATTGCCCTGTTGCTTTACGTGGGCTTTATCCCGGCTCTTATTTTTACCCGCAGCAAGACTACTTCCGGATATCTTCAAACCCACCGTAACCAGGCACTCACGTTATTCTCTTTTCTAGGTGTTATAGCATTACTTCTCCTTTTGCTGGTGCTTGCGTTATCCTATGCTATGGTGTACTATCGTGGTCTTGTAGAAAGTGGTCCCACGGAAGTGTGGCTTTTGAGTTTTATTCGCAAATTGCTCATTGTTTGGGTCGTTTTTTGGGGATATGCTGTATTCAGGGCTTTGCGGGGGGCTGCAGTTTTTGTACCCTACCTATCTTTTTTTGCGAAGCGGCGTTTTCTGCATAAGGCAGGATTTGGGGTCTTGTGTATTGCATGGGCGATATTTTTGATCATTACGCCCATTGTCATTATGGCTGATTCTCTGGTGACGAGTGATACCGAAAAGGGACGTGTATTTATGGTGTATGAGGATCAGCACCGATTTCCACGCCCTCTGTTTTCTTTAGCTGCATTGCCTATGGCGAGAGCAGCAGTGAGCCGTTATGGTTCTGGAAGTATGGTACTGTTATCTATTAGTCCGGATGCGATTCAAGCTGCTGTAAAAAAAGGAATGGTTGTCATAATCGCTTCCCACGGAACGGCTGCCGGACTTCTGTTGGAAGATGGATATTTCACGCCTTCGGATATTCCGCATCTTGACGAGGATAGCCGCCTGAAATTTGTTTATTTTGCAGGGTGCGACAGCGGTAGTCAACGGGAGGCATGGACGAGAGCGCTTGCTCCTGCAACGGTAAAGACCTACGATCGTCTTACGCCCGTAATCGAACATTTATGGTGGTTTTGGGTTGAAGGTCCAAAGGTTATACGTGAATTACCATGATGACTTAGGCGTCATTATAGCATCCGCTGTTTATACGGATAGGACTGTTATTTTAGACCGAGTACGTCCTGCATATCATATAACCCGGGTGCAACTGCAGCAGCATATTTTGCAGCGAGTAACGCGCCCCGTGCGAAGTTATCACGATTGTGTGCCTTGTGAACCAGTTCTATCCGTTCTCCATTGCCGATGAAAGACACCGTATGTTCGCCGACTACATCGCCGCCGCGCAGCGCGTGAATACCAATTTGTCGTTCCGGGCGTTCGCCGACCATACCTTCGCGTCCGCAAACTGCATCCTCAGGCCAGGAAAGCCCAAGTCCTTCTGCTGCACGTTCTGCAAGACGTACTGCTGTGCCGCTGGGGCTGTCTTTCTTCTGATTATGATGT
>JAGLCZ010000208.1 GCA_023145975.1 Candidatus Hydrogenedentota bacterium
AGTTTTACATGCTGTTTATTACACCTCTTATAAATTACTTCAGGGCTCCCTCACGGGAAGCACCGCCTCTAATCCTGTTTGATTATGACGGGGTAATCGCCGATTCTTTTGAAGTCTACTTTTATGAATTTACCCATGCCTGCTCCGATCAGGGTTTTGATAAACTTAACTCACGCGATGCATTCCTGAAACTTTTTGACGGCAACCTTATTATGCAGTTGATTAAGGCAGGATTCCCGATGCGCAAGTTAAAGAAGATGGCGGACGAGTTCAAACCGCAGATAGAACGGGCAAGTAAAAAAATATCTCCCTTTCCCGGTATAGCAGAAATACTCAGGACGCTTAGTGCACAGCATCCAGTCATCATCATCACCTCCAATTCATCGCAGGTAGTACAGCAATTTCTGGATGCACATGCCTTAGATAAAATAAAGGGAGTACTGGGCTCAGATACAGAACCGAGTAAGGTGAAAAAAATAAGGATGGCACGGAAACAGTTTCGCGGATATTGTCCCTATTACATTGGAGATACCAAAGGCGACATGATCGAAGCGCGTCGTGCAGGTGCAATCCCGGTGGCTGCCAGTTGGGGCTGGCATGATCAGGAACGCCTGAAATCTGCACATCCGGATGTCGTCATGACAGCCCTGGAAGAACTCCTCCCCTTTTTCAATTCCCTATCAAGCGCAGAATAACAATTTAACAACTGTAAAATACGCTGTTATTTACGCTATACTTCACCTAGAAATTATAGTGTCATAACCCCAACCTATCTCAGGATATATGCCCATGAGCAAGCACACCATTCTAGTTACAGGCGGCGCCGGTTTTATCGGGTCGCACATTGTTGAAGCCTGCATAAAGAAAGGGCATACCGTCATTGTGGTGGATGACCTCTCTTCGGGGGATACCGAACACCTTCATCCCGATGCCATCTTTTACGACATGGATATACGCTCACCGCAGTTACGAGAAGTCTTTACTGCACACTCGCCCGATATCATAAGCCATCATGCTGCCCAAATTGATGTGCGCAAAAGTGTTGACGATCCCCTCTACGATGCCGATGTGAATATCCACGGTTCGCTAAACCTGCTTGAAATGAGCGTAAAATATGGGGTCAAGAAGTTCCTCTTCGCCTCTACCGGCGGTGCCATATACGGATCTCCAGAAAAACTTCCTGCAACGGAAAAATGCATTCCGCAACCCGAATCGCCCTATGGCACCAGCAAACTTTGCGTTGAACAATATATTATGCTCTACAGCCGTATTCATAAACTAAAATATACCATTCTTCGTTACCCGAATGTGTACGGTCCGCGGCAAAGCCCCCATGGAGAAGCTGGAGTATGCTCCATACTCGCCGGGCTGATGCTGAGAAAAAAAGCACCTATACTATATGGGCAGGGTGATCCATTCCGCGACTATGTATATGTCAGTGACATAGCCCATGCCACTTTACTTGCACTGCACAAGGGAAACGGTGAAACCCTGAATTTAGGTTCC
>JAGLCZ010000209.1 GCA_023145975.1 Candidatus Hydrogenedentota bacterium
AGATACATGATTTATATTAAGAAATGCGAGATAACCAAGGTTAGCAAATCCCGGCTGATCGCCTTGCAGGGGAATTGCATCCACTGAAAGTAAAAATGGGGAATCATCTATTATGTTTACTGTCGCCCCTCTCACCCACTGCCATCCGGAAGCTGGTGAAGCAGATCTGTCTGAAGGAAATAGTCTCTTTTTCCCAAGGTGTAAAGATACCGCTGCTAACTGATGGGATTCACTATCCCAGGGAAAACAGCTATACAAGTACGGCACATAAGTACCGGAAGGTAATGCCATTTCTCTTTGAACCTTTGCTGAGCCATGCCGCAATACACCGCATAGAGCTGGAAGGTTATAGGTGTCTGGCGGTTTCTGTGATGTGTATATAGGACCCACATGCCAAGTATTACTATCAGGGTCTGTACGGTTAAACGAAGCACAAGAAACCAAGCCGTCGGATGCGAGAAAATGTACCTCACAATTTACAGGCTTATCGCTGGAGTTTTCCAGCATGAAGTGAATATTTCTATTATCTGTATCCCTACTATTCAAGGAAGATTCCTTAAAAGAAAGCGTCAAATCACCTTTACGATCTTCCATAGTTCTCAGAATCACGTTATTATCAGGAACAATCTTTTTATAAGCTTTTGCGCAGCCGGGAAAATAGATAAGTGCCGAAACGGATGTGTCCCGATCCCGCTTCAAGGCTTGCTCATAGTTCTGATGCTCCGGAGTTGAATACAGTAGAATATCAATCCCATTAAAATTAATCTGTTCAATTTCGGTGAAACGGCAATCAAGCCATCGCCAGATATCTGTTGCATTACCTTTCAGTAATGTTCTGTCCCATTCCGAAAATACAAACCATACTCGTTTATGATCCAGGATAATCTTATCAATCACAACAGCCCATAAACGTAACAGTTGTTCATCATCGGTATGTACTGGATCTGCACTTCGAATAAAATCAACAAATTCTTTACTCATACCTCCCGAGTAATGGGGATATTCGTCGAAGCCATACCAATAAAAAGAAAACCATGTACTTTGGCTGCCATGAACAACCAGGTCACCTGGTTCAAGATGTTCCTTTATATAGTGAGCTGCCTTGTCGTAATCTCTGGGGGGATGAACACCGGGACGATGTGGAAACTGTGTGGGTGGAAAATCACGGGCGTAGTACGCAAATAATCCTACAGCAGAAGTACTAAGTATGGCAATAAGTGTAAGCCTACCTAACCATCGTGGCTTAATATTTACTAGCCCAATCGCAACAAGCATATAAATCGCCAAAGAATAAGGAATTAGTGCACGTATCAGAAAAATACTTTGAGCAATAAATGACATCGTATAAACCATTAATGGCGGAATAGCCCCCCATAGTATAAGCATTACTGCAGCTTTACGGTTTTGCTGGTATGCGTAGTAGCCACCAGCAAGTAAGGCTAAGGCGAATAAAAGAAACGCAATATGAAATATGGGTGTTATTGCAGTATACCCAAAAGAAACAGTCTTAAAATAAAATAGTACACTCCATGGGCTTGGCCAGGGAACCCACCAGTGTTCTGCATCGATCATATAGGTTTGAACCTTGTGCAGCATTATGTTGAGCCAGGGCAAAAAAAGCAATGCACCTAGAAAATTTGCAATAAACCACTTTTTGAGTTTAAGTGGCTCTCGAATATGAGTAAACAGAAACCACAGGTTCAAAGTAGTCAGCAATGGCACGACAAAAGTTTCTGTATAACAGCAAAGAGAAGCAAGAATACCGTAAATCAGCCAATCACGCCAATGGTTTTGAACTATGCCACGATAGAAAAAAAGTGCAGTAACAGAAATAAAGAACGTAAGATAAATATACTCCTTCAAGTCTTGGGAATGAAGGACATGAAAAGGGGAAGTTGCAAGCAGTAATGCGGCAACCCAACCGGCACGAATACCGAACATTTCTTTTACAAGAAAATAGATTGCAACAACACCCAAAATCCCGAAAGTGGCAGGTAAAGAACGCAAAGTCCACTCGTTAACGTCCATTCCAATAGCACGCCAAACATTCAGGAGAAAGTAAGGGAGTGGAGGGTGGTTTGCTACCAGTTTTCCCTCAAAAAACGTTGTGTACAGGTCTTGGCTCAGCAGAAGATTATGTACTTCATCAGCCCAAAAAGCGAAAGTACCCAGCCGAATTAATCTTAATATAGTTGCCAACAACACTATACCGGCAAGGATGGTGTATTCACGACGTACTGAAATTGGAAACGATTCTGCTGGTATATTCCCGGCACGAACTGACTTGTGTTCATCTACCATATCAGAGTTATTCTCCCACTTTACTTTTATTCTGTATGTAGAAGTTTTTAAGTATATGGGGCCATAAGGAAGGACTGTAAAGTACATTGACAGACATGGCACATTCGAACGAACAATGACATTTGCTGTTTCGAATATAATCTACTATTTTTCGTGCTTGTTCCGTTCCAAGTACTTTACGGATATCATATTCAAAGTCTCGAATATTTCCAAATGAAGCCGTTTGAAGAGATGCAGTGCCAGTTTTTATATAATATTCTAGGATCTCACAGGGAAATATCAACCCTTCATCATCCATAACAACCATATTCTTACCTGCCCTACAAGGAATAAGATATTCTTCTGTGAGCACACTTTTTACTACCAAATTTGCTGCAACGGAATTTATCGCAGTAAATAATTTTCCTGTGAAATTCAGCGGCTTACTGCACTTTCGTGCTCTCTCTTTCACCACGGTCACAAATTTTTCGTAGGCATACTTATCTACATCTTTAGAAGAAGAATCAAAGGTATCCCCTCTGACATACAGTACCCCAAAATCAGAAAATGCCAGGTTTTTATACGCAAAGTCAAGAATGGAATTTTCTTTTCCCTGATTATATTTTGACATGACCATGGCAATGCCAATACTCAGGTTAGAGTGTTTCGTCTGCAATGCCAGCAATTGTGTATTCAAAGAACAAACATCTGAAAAAAGTCCTGTCCTCCCGCGAATCACATCATGATCTTTTCCAATGCCGTCCAAACTTTGCGTAATACGTATCCATGCATCCGGACAAGATGTGCAAATATCATCAACAGCCTTCACTATTTTATCTGGATGAGATGAATTTGTTGGACATGCAAATATGCGCGTCCCACTATAACGATAGAATAATTCGGGGATACGGCTGAAATCTTCTCGAAGAAAAGGTTCTCCGCCAGAAAAATTTACATGATGCAACCCCTTGAAATTCTGCGCAATATTCTCAATTTCATCAAGGGACAATATTTTGCGCCCTGCTGCATTATCTATTACCTTACGGTTAAAACACATGCTGCAACGACAATTGCAAAAGGGAGTAACAAAAAAAACCATATAGCCGGGTGTAGAACGGTTTAAAAATGCCTTGGCTAATTTTGGGAAACGAGAATTCATATTACCGCCTAACTAAAAAACATAACGCCAACCCATGGGCCGCACTAAATCCCATTACTACGGTATGTATCCAACATACAATAAATGCCTTAAATGAAAAAGACAGGCTCTCCTCATAAAAAGCGTGCAGTAAAAAACGACCGTTTAACGACATAAAAACGACCATACATAAAGAAAATATCGCTAAAAAAGAAATATGAAACGGCACCAATAATCCACTCCCAAAAGCAGCAAAGCCAAAAAAATGCGCCAGTATCCGAACAGGAGCGCCTTCACCAGCCATATCAAATCCTCTATGCGTCCTTTTCAAACACATGTAAATGGAACAGCGTCGGGCAAAGGAATATAGTTCCTTATAAAAAGTAGCAGGGTAATTATGCTTAATATGGATGGATGGGGCAAAAAAGATGCGGTATCCATGACTAACAAGGCGATAGCCAAACTCAATGTCTTCTAAATCCGCACCGCGAAAAGACTCATCAAATCCAGCAACGGCATCGAATACTTTTTTCTTTACTAATCCGGGGCGCGGTGCCCATGTGTTATAAGGAATATAATTTTCGCCTTTACGCATTAACACATCATCGATACAAACCTGTTCCCACAATGCCTTATATCTTGGCATAAACCCGCTGTTTGCAGGTTGACCGGTATACGTACCTACAAAGGCATCCCCATCACACATACTCACTGCGGTATCAATTATCTCCATGGTATCCGTAGAAAACAAGGTGTCAGCATCTGTGAAAATAAGCCATTCTCCTTTGGCACACGCGGCACCTTTGTTTCTTGCTGCAGCTGGACCCGAACGCTCTTCCTGCTTTAAATACAACAGGGAATACCGACTTGCTATCTGCTTCGTATCATCTTCGGAATTATCATCTACTACAATGGTTTCAAAATCAGTGAAACTCTGCTGTGCCAAAATATCCAGTAAGGGGACAAGTGTTTTTGCGGCATTGTAAGTAGGTATAATGATTGAATAGCGTGGCATTGTTTCTAATAGCAACTCGCTGATGGCAAACCGTTTCTTGAAATAATCTTTAGATTTTGGATTATATCTTATTTAATACGGGTATGCCTAATCAGAAATACAGAATAAAACAAGAAGATGACCCAAAAGATTATAGTGTTTATTTTTTACCTTCTACATTCTACCAATACTTTCTTGAAATGTTTTTCTGAGAATTTTATTGCTTTAACTAATGGTA
>JAGLCZ010000021.1 GCA_023145975.1 Candidatus Hydrogenedentota bacterium
CAATTGCTCGGGGATAATCCCGCGATCCGTCAACAAACCACGCACATCTTCATTGTTCTTCACATGCTCTTGGGTGATGGCGCGTTCTGTGTCCAGATCATCCTTCTTGATGTTGAAGTTCGTTATCTCATTGGCAAAATCTTTTGCCTTGATGGTAATTGTAGGCAAAAAATCGGCTAACGGTCGGTTCGTGGGCGCTCCCAATCGAGACTTCATCTCTTGCGTTGTATTGCCGCCAAACAAAGCATTGTCGCCTTTGCTGCGAATTCGCCCAAAACTCTGTTGATCGTCAAGACGCTCAAAGATAATGCTGGACAATTCCTTCTCCGAGGTCGTCAACTTCTTCCGCGCATCCAGGCGTTCCCGCTCCGCCAGACGCTTCTCGATAATTTCCTGCTTGCGGGTCTGGACGGCGAAATAGGTCTGGGCAAAAGCAATTGGTTCCTTGGTCGGGTCGCCGTTTTGAGCGATCAAGTAGCAGGCATAGCGGGTCAACGCGATATCGTCAATTGGTCGCTTCGTATCGGAGCCGATATTGACCATTTTGCTGACCTTAGCAAAATGGTCGCGGGCGTCGTATCCTGCTGTTTCACAAGAAGATAGTGCTTTTTTAATGACGGATTCGAAGTTCCGCCATTGCGTATATCCCAGCGCCTCCTGCAAGTCACGCGCATACCAGAATTCAACGCCGGATTTTTCTTCCGTTCGGGCGATCTCTTCAAAAGCACTGTGTAGTCTGACAATGGTATTTCTTTTCACGAATTTCTTCCTTTTCCTAGTCTATTGGGTCGCGTTATCCCTACTTTTTCCTTCATGCGCACATCGCCCGTGAGCAGTTTTTGCATCAGTCCTTTTTTTCTATTCTTTAACATAAAGATTAAAAAGGAACACATGGATTGTCACTATATGCTCCTCATCTTCGAGTGAACGCAATTGAAACCGCCATTCCCCCCCATTATATTCCAATATTTTTTTTATAAATAACGGACTATTTTTAATGGCTTCTGGTAATTTCGTTTGCAACTCAGAGAATCGGGCGTTGTGTAAATTGAATATGATTAATGCACCCTTACAATCACGCCAGGTCAAATAGCCCAATAACTGTTCAAACGCTTTATTTATCTCACTCTCACCCCGCCATACCTTACATTCTGCAACGAATGCAGAACGGCTCTGGTCTTCAATGCGTATGTCTGTCTTTCCAGATTTCCGGAAAGACTCCCCCGTGGCTTGCCCTTCGTAGTGACCATTCAGGTGAGCCAAAATAATGTCACGAAGTTCCTCTTCATCATGCTTGGCAAATGTTTTTGGCGTTGTCTCGAATGTTCTTCCTTCATGGCGTATTACGCTCAAGATATGGTTATAATCTTCTTCCCTAATGCCCGGTTCTGGTGATTTGTTAGAAGGAGAGGGAAGCGGCTTCACTAACTTGCGTTTTATTGGTAGAGATGTAAGGTCAGGAGCATTTGCATCTCTTTTAAGCGGGATATTCAATACCTTTGCTATCTCAGCGTATTTCCCCAATCGTTTTTTGCGGTTAGAGCAGCATTGTTGTATATGACTGCGTAATCGCTTGTTGTGTGTATCAATATCATCTTTTATTTGGTCAATATAAAATTTAATGTCTTCTATGGTTTTGTCAATTGCACGCTTCAATTCTGTTCCATCTCCAACAGTATCAAGAGGACCCTCCTCTACGATTTTAACTTGTCCTTTATTTTCCACTGTATTCGTGCAAATATATGCGCATGGCGCATTCATCTTTTGCAGACTTGGACGGCATTTCCACAACGCCTCATCCCCTTCAAATGGAATACTCACAACAACAGATATTCCAGCTATTAAACATCTGTCAGAACTACTAAACACTGCTCGCCTTGGATCGTATTGCACATCAATTTTTATCTCATCCATTTTCAATGTCTTGTGGTCTTCATGAAGTATAAGTGGCAATCCTTCAAATTTTGAAAAAACATGTTCAATAATCTCATTCACATCTGAATTAATAAATTGTGTTCGAGATATGCTGTCAATGTACGTCTGTGCTCTATTTAAGTTTTTCTCAAGCACTGCTGACAAGTCATTATCACTAAAAAGATGTCTTTCCCTAGAGGCCATTATTTACTCCTCATTGCTGATACGCTAACCCGTACCTCACCGGTAAGCAGTTTTTGCATCAGTCCTTTTTTTTGATTTTTAATGACATCTCGTTTCCGGATAAGTAATTGTATTTCTTGGTCGCAGGCAAAAAGAACCTGGGCTATTTGTTTTTGCTCAGTTTCTTCCGGTACGACAACTTTAATCTGGCTGAAATGATGATACTTGAGATTCAACGTATCATTTACCAAGCCTTGTGAGTAGCGGTGGAAGAGATTCACAACGGGAGGATATTTAAAAAGGTTGCCGTAGTAGTTGGCAATATGACCCTTTCGAGGAGTACATATCGTATATGCGGGACTAACGATACCCTCCAAGAGAGAAACAGCAGAAACACCCTGCCACATTCGCATCGTGTTATATCCAATATCACCAATACGTATGACTTTATACTTGCTTTTATCGGCGTTTGAAGTGTCTTTTCTGTCTACATCGTCACGTGAAATAACGCCCCGTTTCCCAGTGATTGAAAGTAGAGGAAGGCTAGAATCTGTTTCATTTCTTTCCTTAAAGCATTCGCCAAGATATTTCACACTCCACCCCTGCGGTAGTTTCCCCTTCTTCAATATTTCACTTTTCGTTCTTAATTCTTCACTCTTCCCAAATTCCAAAAAACGTATTCTCCCCGTCAAGAGTTGCTGCATGAGTCCCTTTTTAAGCCTTTGTTTAGCATCAATCAACCGGTCTGTCAATGCAATGGCTTTTTCCCACGCGGACAATACTTCCGCAATCCTCTCCTGCTCTGGTAAAGAAGGTAGGGGAATCATGTATTTTTTGATAAAATCAGTCGGAACACGTTTCTGACCAGCACTACCAGTCATATTTGCCCCACCACGAGCACGGAAGGGACGACTCTGGGTCCAAAAATAGAGAAATATTCTGTTCGCCTTACAGGCTCTAATAACATGAAACTCTGTACTACCAAACCCGATACCGTTCACTAAATCATACAGTAAAGCCCCTTTCCCATTTTCAAAACATGGCGTAATTTTTGCAATTAGAATATCGCCATCTCGAAAAGAAGTAAAACCTTTTGAAACGGAATTATATGCACGTTCCTGTCTTGCTAGCACTATTCCTTGTTCTGAAATGTCCGCCATTGCAAGAAATGTTACGTTGCAATCATGAACTATCGGTTTGTCAAAGGTAGGATTTACTTTTGCAATGTCTTCGAGATGTATACAATCCCATTCCTCCGGAATCCACCCTACCTTAGTCCTTTTGTATCGGGGTCTATTTTCATTACGCTGTTTCATGTGCCCTCTACTCTCTTATCTAATACATCTTCGTCCAACTTGACAACATTATCAGGTAATATTTCGTTTATACTGACGGGTGTTGCTTCAGGTAGAGTAATTTTTACTGTGTAATTCTTTTCGCTGCGTTTAATGAGTTGCTGTACTTCATTGTCCGCGACTATTTTTTTTATGATTGATTTGATCTGTTTATCAAGAACCTTCCCCTCCCTATAGTCTGCCGGTGCAACAAAATTTACACGATTATCAGCAAACAGATTGGCGGCACCTTCCTTGGCTTTTGATTTGCCAGGCTGAAAAACGGCAATGGCATAACCGCCCTGGTCTTTTACAAGACGCATACAGGGAATGTCGGTAGTTCCGTCTCCTATATAAACAATTTGCTCAAATGGAACAGGGCGCTCTTCTTTGGCTTTATAGGTATTAATCTTGGAATTGTCCCATTCATCCAGATATCCCTTATTGATGCGGAAAAGAAATTGCGTCTTCGTAGTGTAATTCAACGCCAGGCTTGGCCAAATGGCAACGCCATGCTGGTCGTACATATAGGAAGAAGCATAAACCTTGCGAAAATATCTGGCGATGGAAATCCCCATAATCATTTCCCGGTTGCCCGAAGAAATAATGTAATGCTCTATAACGGCTCCTGCATTATGGCCAAATGAATTGATACGCTCAAACCAGGACTCAACCCCTTTAAATAATTTCACATTAGCAACATTATCGGCGAAAGCCTTTTTGGTTACCTGAATGCCTTTTGTAGGATCGGCCTTTGCCTTTTCAAGCATGAGACACATATAAGCAAGGATTTCATCGCCCTGTTGGGTTCGGGCTCGTTCCTTGGCTTCATCCCAAAACTGTTTAGGCTTAATTTTCAGTTGAGGCAGGTAATCATATTCCTGCATGTTTCCGGCGGCCAGTGTGCCGTCGAAATCGTAGCATATAGCCACTTTTGGTTTTGCTGGTTTGCTCATGCATTCAATCCTCTTTACCTCTTGCTTTTTTTTTGCGGTGGGGCTTCTTTTTCCCCGTTGTATTTCGCATACTCTCGTGTTCCAATACCTTAGCGGTATTTTTTAACTCCTCCAC
>JAGLCZ010000210.1 GCA_023145975.1 Candidatus Hydrogenedentota bacterium
AGCAGGATCGCTCCAGGCAGGATAGGGTTCAATTTGTTTAATGCTGCTAATATAGCCCAGCGCATTGCGGGGGAGCACAGCCTTAAAATTTTTGGGTAATTCTTTGACCAACCGCTTCATAAGCGACATTTGGTCCTGGTCATCGAAGATGGTAAAGTTTTTGGGGCGATCCAGCAGAGGGGCATTCCAGCGCAGCATCCAGAGCCCGAAGGAATGGAAGGTGCTGATAAAAGAGGGGATGTTATCCATCGCAATACGTCGTGCAAAGCGATTACGCATTTCGCCCGCCGCTTTGTTGGTGAAAGTGAGTGCCAACAAGTTGCGTGGATTTACATGGTGTTCCTCCACGAGGTATGCCATGCGTTCTATAATAACGCGTGTCTTACCGCTTCCGGCACCTGCTAACACCAGTGCCGGCCCCTCCGGTGCAGTTACCGCTGCCTGCTGTGCTTTATTGAGTTGCACCATTTTCATGACCCCTTGCTTTTTTCGGATGTGCTGCCAAAAACAGGGCACAAAATACAAAATGATATTTTCGGATAGAAAAACACGCAACACAGCCCGGATTATTGGAACAATGGGTATGTTGCGTGCTTAATTTTTATTTCTAAAAACTGCTGGAACTGTTCAGTGTATCTTCCCTGGATTCTGTATCACGACCTTCAATATGCGGACCCGTGATCATATCACGATAGGGTAGACCCGGTCCCACCATAGGATATACAAAGGCTGACTTATCGACACGTACTTCGAGAAACGCAGGACCATCGAAAGATATAAATGCTTCGAGGGCGGGCTGCAAGTCTTCGTAGTTACTTACCCGTTGTGCAAACTTAAAGCCGTCTGCTTCAGCTGATTTTACAAAGTCTTTCATGTGAAGCGTTTTATCGGTGCCGGAGAAGCGGCTCCCATAATAAAGGGTTTGCCATTGTAGCACCATGCCGTCAGCCTGATTATTCATAAGCAGCACTTTTACAGGAAGATCATAGTTGGTGCAGGTTTCCAGTTCACCAATATTCATGCGCAAACTGCCGTCCCCGTCCACATCAATAACCAGTTTGCCGGGATTGGCTGCCTGCGCACCGACAGCAGCAGGGAGACCGAAACCCATGGTGCCCATACTGCCGGAGGTAATCCAGCTACGCGGGTGTTTAAAATCAAAGTATTGTGCGCTGAACATCTGATGTTGTCCTACGCCTGTTACGATGATTGCATCTCCTTTTGTGAGTGTATTCAGAGTTTCCAATACCGCCTGCGGTTGGATGACATCTGATTCACGGTTGAAGTTGAACGCATATTTTTTCTTCATGGCAGCCACATGGCGAAGCCATTGTTTGTGTTCTATTTTCCAGTCTTTTCCTGCCTTATTAAGACCGCGAAGCACCATTGCTGCATCACCGACATAGTGCCAGTCTACGGGTTTCACCTTGCCGATTTCTGCAGCGTCAATATCAATATGTGCTATGACGGCATTGGCGGCAAATTCCTTGGGTAATCCTGCGACGCGGTCGTCAAAGCGTGCACCCAAAGCGATTAGCATATCGCACTCATCCACGGCGTAGTTGCCGTAAGCAGAACCGTGCATGCCCAGCATATCCAGGCACAGGTCACTTTGTGTATCTATGGCACCAATACCCATCAGTGTTGTTACTGCGGGTATTTGGAACTGCTTCATAAAGGTGTGGAGCTCTTTTGATGCATTGCCGATGACGGCGCCACCGCCTACGTAGAGAAGTGGGCGGCGTGAATGTTTCAATAGTTTAAGAAAGGTGTCGGCATCTTTTTTCGGCATTTTTTGGTGGGTCATTTTCTTGACCCGATCCTGATAGCCATGTAACTGTAATACATTTTCGCTATCGTAGGGACCTTCCCAATTTTGTACATCTTTGGGCACATCGATAACGACGGGTCCGGGACGTCCACTACGTGCAATCTGAAAAGCGGTGCGTATGGTACTTGCCATTTCTTCCGGGTCTTTTACCAGAAAGACATGTTTAGCACAGGAACTCATAAGACTGAACACAGGTGCTTCCTGAAAGGCATCAGTACCGATGGAAGCGCGTGCCACCTGACCGGATATCAGTACCATCGGTATGGAGTCAGACATGCAGTCGCGTATGGGCGTTGCGCTGTTCGTTGCGCCGGGACCTGAAGTTACTATGGACACGCCGACTTTTCCTGTGGAACGTGCATAGCCGGCCGCCATAAATCCCGCACCTTGTTCATTGGCAGGAACGACCAGTTTTATATTCTTATTCGGGTTATCGCTGTTATAACGAAAGATGGCATCGTAGGTGGGAAGAATGGCACCACCGCTGTAACCAAAAATAGTATCGATGCCTTCGTCGGCAATTACTTGGATTATCATATCAGCACCGGTCATTACCGTACCGTGCCTGCGTGTTCTTTTTGCTTTTTTTCCGACCATACTCTAATTCCTTTAATACTTCGTGTGACGCCGGTCGTATTGGCGTCAATAAACTTATATAGGATAAACACAGGATGCAGGTATTTTTCTTCCCGCTTTTTTTGTTATATGCAGGATTGCAAAAAAACAGACTGTTTTGTCATAAGCAATAAATAGCAAAACGCGAGCGCCATTGAATCAACGACGCTCGCGGAAAGGTCTTTTACGCAGGATGCTTAGGCATCCGTTTCCGGTTCTTCCGCCGCGTCTTCATCGGGCGTTTCCGGTACACCTGACACAGGGGATTCCTGATCAGCTTCTTCAGAACTTGCTTCGGACTCCGGCGCACTTTCCGTTTCTGGTTCTTCTGCCGGTGCATCCGTGCTTACATCTGCCGTTACTTCCGCTTCTTCTGCCGG
>JAGLCZ010000211.1 GCA_023145975.1 Candidatus Hydrogenedentota bacterium
GAGATGCGGGAATACCGGGATCCATGAACATACAGGATTCGCCTGAAAAACATGTGAATTGGAAGCCGTTGTGTATCTCTCATGGATGACCATGTTTTATGCGCCTCGTACCTCGTCACATCCAAATAGATTTGGAAATATCTTACGATCATGAGTCCCTATCAACAAAACCCTGCAATCACGATCAAAGGGAAACCGGCTGTTGCGATCATCCTCCTGATAGTCGTCTTTTTGCTGTGGCGGGTGCTGGTAACCCATGACACAGTCGACCCTGAAGTTGAAGAACTTTTGCGCAGGGAACTGTCCTCGGAATACACACGCTTTCTGCTGCCCAGTCTGGAAGAAGGAGTTGCAGCAAGGAACGAAACGCAACTAAAAAAAGATGTTGCACGTCTCAAATCCTACACGAAAGGCATTACCTTCCCTTCCCTGAAATCCAGAGGCGGCGGCGACAATTTCTATGTACGGGTAGAGATTCTCGTAGACGGGAAAGCGCCGCCTACGGGCAAATCTCTTCGCTACTTCCGCCTGAGTCACTCCCTGCTGTTGGGCTATGTGTTTCAAGAAGAAGCCTGGGCAGTGGAATACTACCTGCCCTTCATGAGCTGAGCACCGTCAGCAACTGCAAAACAGTCTGCTACACCGTCATTTTATGCTTTCTATACATGCTGCCGCCCGTGCAATCCCATAATTTTCATACCTTCATCCACCACCAGAATGGAACTGGATACCAGAGTAATGATCAACCAGTCAACCACACTAAGTGCTGAAACACCAAAAAGGGTCTGACCAACAACGGTATGCACCACAAGCACCTGCAGCACCACTGCACCCAGGATACCGACCCAAAGCCAAAGGTTCTGGAAGATACCCACGGAAAAAACAGATACTTTATCGGTACGCGCACTTAACGCCTCAAACCACTGAAAGGCTGCCAGTGTGGTAAACGCTACCGTCTGGGCATGTACTTTACTTGCCTCTTCCAATTCAGAAATGGAAAGGCCGATTGCTTCAATTCCCACTTTCAATTCATAAGCGAAAAGGCCGATGGTACCCACAGCAATAATGGGTGCAAGGATCAACATCCGCCGCAAGGTAATCCAGTCAAGTACCCCTTCACCGGAAGCGCGTGGCGGCTGTTTCAATACATCCCAATGCTTCGGCTCAATACCCAGCGGGATAGTACAGGCACCGTCCGTCACCAGGTTGATCCACAGAATCATGATGGCAGTAAGGGGCAGGGGTAATCCGATCATAAGTGCCAACGCCAGCGTAATAACCTCGCCCAGGTTGGTGGTCATCAGAAAAAATACTACACGCCGTAGATTAGAGAAGATAACACGCCCTTCTTCCACGGCATGGACAATGGTGGAAAAATTATCATCGGCGAGTACCATGTCCGATGCTTCACGGGCGACCTCCGTGCCGCCTTTACCCATGGCGATACCAATGTCGGCACCCTTTAATGCAGGTGCATCATTTACCCCGTCACCCGTCATCGCCACAATAGCGCCTTTTGCTTTCAGCGCCTTCAAAATACGCAGCTTGTGTGCCGGCGAGACCCGGGCAAATACATTCACCTGACGCGCCTGTTCGATGAGTGCCTGTTCATCCATTTTATCCAGTTGCGCACCCGTGATGGCAGTGTCACCCGCTTCGGCAATCCCTACTTCACGGGCGATGGCGGCCGCAGTAACAGCATGATCCCCGGTAATCATTACAATACGAATGCCCGCTTCCCGTGCGGCATGAATAGCCTCAATCGATTCAGGACGAGGCGGATCTACAATGCCCCAGAAACCTACAAAAGTCAGCCCTTCCTCCACCCCATCCCGATCCAGTGAAGCAGACTTTTCAGGAAGCGTCTTATACGCCGCCGCCACCAGACGCAATGCCTGATCCCCATAGCCTTCCAGTGCCTCCTCCACTTTTTGGACTTCCTCTTCTCCCAATGCAACAGGTGCACCGTCCACCATAATATGGCTGCAATAGGAAAGTACGCGATCCGGAGCCCCTTTCACATACGCGACCGTACCCGCATCCGATGTGTCTTCGTGCAGGGTAGCCATATATTTAAATTCACTGGAGAAGGGAATTTCCGCCAACCGTGGCGCGTCGTCCTGTGTGTCCTGCACCGTCAGACCTGCTTTTTGCGCTGCCACAAGCAGTGCACCTTCAGTCGGAGTACCGTTTAATTCCCAGACTTCCTCCTCGTTTTTCGACAAACGTGCATTGTTGTTCAGCAATCCAATACGCAGCAGTAAATGCAGCGCACCCTCTATTGCCCCCCCGGCAAGGGAGCCTTCTTCACTGTGAATTTCACCTTCCGGAGTATAGCCGCC
>JAGLCZ010000212.1 GCA_023145975.1 Candidatus Hydrogenedentota bacterium
AATTCAGTAAATGCAGTCACCGCTTCAACGGTTTTATCGGTCTGAGTTTGAATCACGCCCACCATGATATTCCGGTCTCCCCGCCGTGCCCCGGGTACATAGCGTGCACCTACTACATACGCCAATGCACGCACTTCCCGTAATTCCTGAAAAACAACCCCTGCCATCCCTCCGGCAAAATACATGTTATATAACTGGACGGCGGCACTAATCGCCGGATCATAGGGAATGCTTCCGAATTCCATACGAACATGAGACTGCGCCATATCGCGGTTCAAGAAAAAGACTTCGTCCGATTCCGGCTCCCGCACCTGCTGCAGATAATAAGAAGGAGCCGCTAACACTTCGGTGCCGAGACGGTGACGCTTTACCGTTTCAACAACAGTCTCCCTGGGCAATGATCCTGTATATAAGACCTGCTGCGTATGACTGAATGCTTTCCGAAGCAATTCCTGTAATTCCAGTGCTGTCAGTGCATACAGTTCCCGGGAAGACGGCAGGGATAGATAGGCTGCTTCTGATCCACAGCGATTAAACTCGACCAGCGCAGACGATATCTGCTGCGGATTCTTCTTTATATCCTCCCACTGCCCCTCTATGATCTTTTTCAATTCCTCGAACGCTTCTTCGTCTATCTTCGGATGATCAAGCATTTCCATAAGCAATGCTACAGAGGCATCGAATTCACTGTCCAAACCACTCAACGATACAACCGTCTGGTTATCCTTCACATTGATCGAAAAACTTGTTCCTAATTTATACCACGCCATTTGCAGTTCTTCGGCAGTCAACTGCGCTGTACCCGTACGCTGTAATAAACGTTCGGCAATGGGCATTCTGTTGTTCTGCCGCGTTCCAAAATCGACTACAATAGAAAGAACAAAGACATCATTCACAGGATTTTTGGTGTAATAGAAAACATAGCCCTCTTCTGTTTCTTTTTCATACTGAAGCCCCTCCTTAAGAAATACGGGTTCGATGGGGGTTACCGGCAACGCCAGAATATCCCGGGCAAAAGCAGACTGCAGCGTATCATCAATAGCGATATCAGGCAGGGGCGGTTTTTCGACCTGCACCACTTCATGAGGCTTATCCTCCCGAAACCCTGCCACGTAGTT
>JAGLCZ010000213.1 GCA_023145975.1 Candidatus Hydrogenedentota bacterium
GTGGGGTTAAATGCCCCTCTACCGTATTTGAAAAATGAAGCAGAAAAAACCCTGCGCGAAATGCGCGAAACCATAAAAAGTGCCCGCAGTTTTTTAAAGGTACAGGGTGTTTTGCAACCGCCGGTGAAAATGAATACTAGTACAGTACCTCCACAATATGCTACGATGTGTTTTGAATTTGACGTGTTTGATGGCGATCGATTTCTAGATGACGTCAAAAAAGATAGGTTCGGCATATTCAGGGGTGGAGTTCCGGTTCTGAAGAAGGGGCCAAGTGGCAATGCAGCATTTTTCAATGGCAAGAACAATTTCTTCCAGGTATCCGCAACTGGTTGCAAGGATATCAACCCTGGTACAAATTCTTTCAGCATATCCTGCAACGTACTATTAATGGGAGAATTCTGGAACTCATTCATGGATAAGCGTGGTTCCACCAGGCATATTTACAGAATGCCAGGATGGGCGTTGGGATCAGATAGATTGGGTAAACGCTGGAGATTCACCATAGAAGATACGGAAGAAAAATATATTACTTTGACGGCTATTTCAAAGGACATGCTTTATAAATGGCATAATCTGGTTGCGGTGCGAAATGTTGAAAAAAAGAAGGTATTCCTTTACGTGGATGGAATCTTACAGGACGAACAGGACGATCCTACAGAAAATATTTCCAATAATCGTCCATTTTTATGCGGTAAAGATTGCATGGTCGGCGGAGGATTTTGGGGTTTATTGGATCAGGTAACATATTGGAATCACGCACTTTCCGATAAAGAGATCAAGTGGATTCAAGCCAGAGAGTTTCGTGTTCAGCCTTGATATACATGGGAAACGGGTGCTAGACAATGACCGTTTCGGGGTCAAACCTGACCGGTAACCGTTTAGCTAATTCCAAGCACTATTAAGACTACTCAATCTGTGGATAATTCTTGCTGTCATACATTAGATTGAGCGGGGTTTCTGCTCCATGCAGCAGTATCTCCCGAAAGAGTTTCAAGGGATCTTTGTTTTGTCTTTTTGCTGTTGTCAGCAATGA
>JAGLCZ010000214.1 GCA_023145975.1 Candidatus Hydrogenedentota bacterium
GTCTGGTGCTTATAATGTCGTATTTTGTGGAATTATCGGCGAAAGGGATTCTGTGCAAGAACGCCAATTAGAACCAATAAAAACGCTTCTCCTTCGATTTTGCAGGAATGTGTTCTTGTCCATCATGGTGGTTTCCATTCCATTAGCCTATATTGGAATAGGGTATGTGTACCAACGGAGTCTACCCAATGATAAGACACCATTCGTTCATTGGAGTGGGCTTGATCCCCATACTGAAGTCTATGTGACATGGGAAACCTCTGAAGAAACAGGTTCATTTATCGCGTATGGGGCTAACAAAAACGACTTGGGATTATTTATAGAGAACCGTGAGCAGGTAACGCTTCATAGATTTCTGTTAACGGGCTTGGCGCCGGATACCCGTTACTATTACCGGGCAGGCCCCTCATCTTCAACGCCCTCCCGGGAACTTTGCGGGATTCAATCATTCAAGACGGCTCCCTACGTATCAGACGAATTTAATGTCACACTGATATCTGATACACAAGAAGTACTTGGCATCGGCTTTTACAATACAATCGGAAATGCAATCAAGAAGAATAGCGATACTGATTTCGTAGTCAATGCGGGAGATCTCACTCAAATTGCAGAAAGTCAGTCCCTTTGGAATCTGTATTTTGACGAGTCCCCCTATCTGGATCAAATTCCACTTGTGCCTTGTCCCGGGAATCATGAGGTCATTGAGAATCCTAATTCCAAATATTTCAAGTATTTTGGAGCAACTGAAAATAACCGGGATGTGTATTACTCTTTTGAGTGGGGTAATGCGTTGTTCGTAATTGCTCAAATTGGAAGCAGGGGACATGTAGATCCCGATGATCCTTCCAATACAGAACATTTCAGATGGCTGAAGGAGACACTTGAAGCAGGACAGGATAAGGATTACCGCATACTGATCTATCATATAAACAGGCTGGAAATTATGGCACCGATAGTGGAGAAATATAATGTTTCTCTCGTAATCCACGGGCATGCCCATCAATATACGCGATATTATTTTAACCAACATACATACGTTTGTCTCGGGAATGGCGCCACAATTCAGGATGAACGAATTGAGGAGGAACCCTATGCCCAGAAAAAAACGAATGCGGCCGGGTTTACACGATTAACATTTAATCCCATAGGGATTAAACTGGAAACTTTCACTCCGACTATGGACATCATGGATCACGTCTTTCTTCGACGGGAAGAAAGTAGCGGTTTGTTGATTCCAGATGTGATACGAACCAATAAGTGAGTTTGCTGGAATGTGGGAAATGACACCAATCTTTGCCGTTATTATTGGGATATTGTCCTGGGTTGTATTCTGCTGGGTAAGAATTTGGCTTGGCAGCTTCCAGGTAAATAGTAACAACTCCCTCTGCGTTTTACTATCTTCAGTCACTCGCGGATTTTTCCTTGTGCTGTACACATTCCTGGGAATATTCCTGTTGGATATTGCTTTTAGAATTTGCTTCCTGGATTTCATCAGTTACGGAAGTTTCAGTTACGTGATTGCCCCGGTTATTTTATGCACAAGTCTCGGTATTCTGTACATTGTTAAATGTGTATTTGTGGCTCCCACCTGGACGACCCTTTTAGCATGTGGCGGCACGATAGGGGTATACCTCTATCTTTCTGTAACGGCTCCGTTCCAACAATTAGACAGTTCACTTTCAGTTGGAAGTGGATTGGTAGTAATTGCAACTATAATAGATGTATTCTGGACAAGAAAAAGGCCTGTCATAATGTCCCCCCCTCTATGGAACGTATCCCATAAGTTCAATAGGATAATAACTGCCAAAGTATACGTTGGTATTTTGGTACTCTTTTCTGTGGAATTGGTGCTTTTGTTCGAGGGATTAAGCCTTTTATACTGGCTGTAACGGAATGCTGTCGGAGAAAGGGTACCCACCTTTGCAATGTGCCGCCACAAGCGGTGGGATAGGATACCGGTACGATACAATTCCACCCAATATTTCCAACAGACAACAATTTTACCACAGTGGCTGCGTTTCGAGTTTGAACCTGCGAGCGGCTCTCAACACAATATTTTTCGACTGCTTCACTGTAATTCCGTATAATAACGATTGTGTATAAAATAATCCAATACCCATATCGTACCCCTGCCATTGCATTGATACTGGTTCTGGTCCTCATTGGTGCCCACTGTACGGCATCAGGCGATACGCTTTCGCACGGTCTGCTTGTTATCGAATACGAGCAGGCACAGCATACTGTGGCAAAACAGACATTACGTATACTGGAAGATTCCCTTGTTGAATTCAATGCCCTGCTGCCTGCAGGGGACAAGCCCATTCACATCAAAATTGTTGCAGCAGCCAAAGAGTTCGACACCTATGCCGTACATTTTTCGGGGCTTACGGTGTCTGGATTGGCACGTCCAAAGGAATCATTGATTGTTGTTAAAGCACCGCGACTGCGTACACCCGGTTCCGATTATCCGGGAACACTACGCCATGAGTTGATACACTTGCTGTTATACCGTAATGTAAACCCGTCTTTTTTGCCTCTCTGGCTGAATGAAGGCATTGCCATGAGCCTTGCCAATGAGGCGCGGTGGCAGGCGATGTTTTCTGTGGCACGTATGTTCATTCGAAACCGTATCATTCCCTACCCGGAGTTGAACCGGGCTTTTCTCGCTCCAAGTGGACAAGAACAGTTTGGGGACGCCTATGCACAATCCCTTTCCATGACCCGCTATTTACGTAACTATCTGGGTGAGGAGCAGTTTTGGGACGTGGTGCATAGTATGAAATCACTGCCTTTCCATAAAGCATTACCTGAAGTAACAGGAATGACCATTCCACAATTCTGGCATGGGTACAAAAAGTCGTTATGGAAATATGCAGCAATTACGACAGCAGCCTCTGGATTCTTTTTTCAACCTGCCGCGGTATTGCTCATATTGGCCTATTGGCGACGCAGACGTATTGCCCGAAAATTATACCAGCGCTGGGAGGCGGAAGAAGCAGAGGAAGCGGAAACAAGAGGAAGAGTTATTTACTGGGATGAAATTGTTGAAGATCCTGACGCTTGGAAAGGCGGACTTTATGACGACGATGATGATGAATAATTTGTTTACAAATAATGGGCAATGCTCATGAAATCAAAACTAACCACAGGACAGGGAGATACCGGAAAAACCCGAACCCTGGACGGACGTGTTCTTGCGAAAAGTCATCCTGCACTGGAAGCGGTGGGGACACTCGATGCACTTAGAACACAAACAGCACTGTTGCGACTGCAATTACAGAAGAAAGAACCGGAAGAATGTTCGGAAATTAACTTCCTCCTTTTTTTACTGCATACCTATCCCCTGATTGGAACTGCAATCAGCGATCCCTATATTCATAAACCGGAGTGGCGACGCGGCGAACTCGAAGAAAAACATTTGCACTTCCTGGAAGAAGAACAAAAACGTTTGGAAGCGGAACTCAACTTACCACGAGAATTTATCGTTAGTGCCACCAATATCCTTGCGGCACAGGCGGATTGTACTGCCGTTGCTGCACGTACTTTTGAACGACGATTGGTGGCATTTTGCCAGAGTACTCCCGACTTTGATATTCCCATTTGTTTAGCTTTTACAAATCGCATGAGTGATTATTTCTTTGTACTTGCCCGCTATCTTGAAAAGGGACACCACGAAGTAGTTACGTATAAAACCCGCGACTAAATATAAGACCTGCGCTTCTATTCAATTGTATTTTGCTGAGAAATAGGAGTTCTGCATCCTTTAGGATCCCCATTTTATTTTCCTCCCCTATTTGACTTTCTATATGATATAATAGATATATGCGGTTGGATCAAAACTGCGACTATATCCGCTTTCGTAGAGGTGTCCGCAGACAAGACAGTATTTCATACGATATATTTTTTAGAAGAGGCATTAATCTTTATTGGTAATCGATTACCAACAGGCATAGCTTTTATATTTTACAGTAAGGTTGAAAAGAAGCGAAATGTACTTGATGATGGGGGTGCGGGTGGTGGCGCACGGAAGACAGGGAGTGTAGAAGTGAGCGAAAAGAAATATCCGTTGTCCGAAGGAAAGACATCCTGTACAGTACAGGATGTAACTCTGATGGAACAGCACTATAAAACACTGGTGGAGAATGTGCCCGGGGCGGTGTGCTGGTATCTAAATGATGAACCTTACTCCACTGTTTTCATTAGCAAAGCCATTGAAGATTTTAGCGGATTTAATGGAGAAAGCATGATTCGCGAGGCGGCTTCTTTAGCCTCGATGATACATCCAGAAGAATTGCAGTATGTCCGGGAAACGATAGATCAGGCTATAACGCAGCAAAAACCCTATCTGCTGAATTATCGGATGGAATGCAAAGACGGCAGCTACACCTGGGTGGAACAACGGGGTCAAGGCGTTTGGAATGATACGGGTGAATTGCGTTTTCTGCAGGGGATTATCTTTGACATTTCAACTCGAAAGCGCAGTGAGACAGAACGCAGCAAAATTGACAAACAATTGGCACATACCCATAAACTGGAAAGCCTCAGCACACTTGCCGGAGGCATTGCCCATGACTTCAATAATTTGCTGGTCGCTATTCTGGGTCATGCAGATCTGGTAGCTCAAGATACAGAATCGGGTACCGCTACCTACCAAAGTGTTAATGCAATTATTCAGGCCTCGCAACGTGCGGCAACCCTTACACAGCAAATGCTTGCTTATTCAGGCAAGGGAAATTTTATGGTGGAGTCCGTGGATTTTTCCACGCTCGCAAACAGTTTCGTTCCTTTTTTTGAGACCATGTTTCCCGGGCAATATCGGTTTTCCTATGTCCTTTCCGAGGAACTTCCTGCCGTTTGTGCTGACATACAGCAACTCAAACAAATGCTCACGAATCTGGTCGTTAATGCCGTCGAATCCTACGGGAATGGTACGGGCGAAATTATCATACGAACCGGCATGCGCTATTGTAATGACGCCTTTACTGAAAACAGTTACTGTAATGATCACCAGCCTGCAGGAGATTATGCCTATGTGGAGGTGACTGACTATGGCTGTGGTATGTCAGAAGAAGCACTGGACTGCTTGTGTGACCCCTTCTTTTCCACAAAGTTTATTGGACGGGGTCTGGGTATGTCTACCGTGTTGGGTATTGTGCGGGGACATAAGGGATTGATACATGTACGCAGTGTTGTTGGGAAAGGAACAACGGTTCAGATACTGTTTCCGCCTTTCGCTTCCAAGAAGAAGCATAGTGCCATAGAGAAAAGAGCGCCAAAGCATATAAGCAGCCGTCATATTTTGCTGGTTGATGATGAAATTATGGTACGAAAAGTCGCACAAAAGATGTTGGAGAGGGCAGGGTTTACGGTACTTGTAGCAAGGGGCGGTCTGGAAGCAGTACAGCAGGTAGAGCAGCACGGTGATAAAATTGCATGTATCCTCCTTGATTTGACGATGCCTGTTATGGACGGTGCAGAAACACTGGAAGCCATTCGCAAAAAGAACTGGGATATTCCCGTTATATTGTCCAGTGGATACGGGGAAGAAGAAGCTACCTCACGTTTGCGCAATCATCATATTGCCGCATTTCTCTCAAAACCCTATAAATCCAGCACCCTTGCAAAAACACTGCGTAATGTATTGCAATAGGGTTTTCCGTTATACTCGAAACCACTTGCTGCCCTTCAATAATATTCATGCAGCGGAAGTGCAAAAAATATAACGCTGCAATAGGCGGGATATTCTTAACGCCTGCCGCCGTTGGGAACAGATACACAAAACCATTCGTGCCGTTGCCTAGTCTAAACAGAACTATTAAATGGTGAATACTGTGTACAGGAGTAATAGATGGGAAATATAGAACACATCAAGGAACCTTCCGGCAACAGCACCGTTGTGTTGCTGCGCTGCGAAGACTATGATGAAATTCGGGTTGCCGAAGTTGTTGCCCGGGGTGTGGCGCTGCTTGGCGGTGTCGAATCGTTTACAAAAACCGGGGAACGTATTTTGCTCAAGCCAAATATGCTGGTTGCCAAAGCACCCGACCGTGCAGTAACAACCCATCCTTCTGTTTTTAAGGCTGTGGCGAAATTATTTCAAGAGGCAGGGGCTCTTCTAAGTTATGGGGATAGTCCAGGATTTGGGCGGATTGAAACGGTTACGCGACGAACAGGACTCGCCGCTGTTGCAGAAACAATGAATATTGCCCGGGCAGATTTTCATACAGGGCGTACCATTTCTTTCCCTGACGGACATGTTATCAAGCAATTTACCATTGCCGAAGGCGCACTTGATACGGACGGTATTATCTCGCTGCCCAAGTTTAAAACCCATGCGTTAACCCGATTTACCGGTGCGGTAAAAAACCAGTTTGGATGTATCCCGGGGATGCTTAAGGGTGAGTTTCATGGACGTTTGAATAAAATGGATAACTTTGCTGCCATGCTGGTTGACCTGAATCGCTTCCTGCGTCCACGCTTATATATTATGGACGGGATTGTTGCAATGGAAGGAAACGGCCCGCATAATGGTCCGCCGCGATCCATGCAGTCTCTTTTATTTTCAACGGATCCGGTAGCCTTGGATGCTGTTGCCTGCCAACTTGTTGGTCTGGATCCTGAACTCGTTTCCACTGAAGTGTGGGGAGCACAACTGGGACTGGGTTCCTTCAGCAATATAACAATTCTGGGTGATGCTGTTGAAACGCTGGTTTGTCCGGATTTTGATATTAACCGAAAAAAGGACTTCAATGCAGACACAATACGTCCATTTTTATCGCGGCTGATGAAGAATTATCTTGTACCCCGACCGGTTATTCGCGAAGAACGTTGCATCAAGTGCGGCAATTGCGTAAAAATGTGTCCAGTAACACCGAAGGCGCTATATTTTCAGGGAGAAGAAAACAAGTCGGTACCGCACTATGACTACAA
>JAGLCZ010000215.1 GCA_023145975.1 Candidatus Hydrogenedentota bacterium
CTGGAAACACAGGGCTATGCCGGGGCACTCTTCTGGAGCCTGAATTCTGATTATAGTTTTACGGACATTCAACAGGACTATGCCTCTTATTTTGGCTGTAAATACAAAATTGCTGAAGTACAGACGGAAGGAAATTATGAATACCAGTTCTTTCATGAAGGACATCATTTTATGACGCTTTTGTTGTCACCTGTTGGCGCTGTGGCATTAAGGCCACATCCGGGACTGGATGTTAACGGTTGGGGATCTACCTGGTATATCCAGCCATTTTTTCCACTAGGAGATCTAATTGGCACTTCCGTAGATACCGTTACAGCCAACGATGCGGGCATATATGTCAGCATGTCGGGACCAGTACACAAAAATGCCACAGAAAGTTACGGTACCTGGTCCTTTGCCATGACCTTAACCGATGACCGCACACTCAAGACTCTACTGGGCACCGGTGAATACACCGTATCGCTGGACGATCCGCTTTCACTGGATACGGGAGACCTGAACCTGTACAAGCTCGCGAGCAACTATCTGGTAGATGTACCGCTTCTGGGTGGCGGTACGGGTAACACGGGTGACATGGCACAGGTAGATGTCTTCGGGGGCATTTCCCCTGAGTATGATTTTCAATATACCTGGATACTGCCGGATCAACATGCACACTATCCAGATGACACCACGGACCAGCTGACCATCCATTTAACAGGCGATTACAATATCGTGGATACGGCGGGCCAAGGCCTTGTACCCATTGAAGCAGCATATAAGCCTTCCATAAATGTAACCCTAGCCTCAACATCACCCAATACCGGGATTACCTTCGGCGCCGCCTACGATTTGGGCTCCAGCCAGTACTTTGCCTCAGACAACATTGGCATTACCCCTCTGATTCTTGTGGGAAATCCCCGCACAAATTTTCTTTTTGATGTAACCTTTGAGTCAACTGCTCTACCGGGCGATAACAAATGAGAAGAAGGCGTTAAATATGATTGTTACGTGTAGAATAGATAATCTAGCGTACTACTGTCATTCCGGTTTTCCCGCAGATGGCTGTAGCGGAAAAGACCGAAATCCAGTTCTATTGCAGCGTATTCCTTTTTCTATTGGATACCTGCTGGTGCAAAATTCAAATTACGGAATTTGAAATAAGATGAATGTTTACAAGAAAAATACTACCTTCACAAGAATAACTTCTTGCGGTATCGGAAATTTTGGCATTGATTCCATTGACCAAATCGCCGCATCATCCAGTACAGACATACACTTGGTTGGGATTGATACGGATGAGGTACTCCTTTCACAGTCTTCCGCCAAAACGCAGATATGTATTGGCAGTAAGACGGCAAAAGCAATCGCTGCCCAACGAAATATTTTTACAAAAGCATTTGATAAAAGCAACCTGATATTCATCATTGCAGATTCAGGTGAGGCTCTTGGTTGTGACATCGTTCCTATAGTGAGCAAACTTGTCCGTAAACCCGAGGTCCTGTGTGTGGGACTCGTGATGCATTCCGATCAATATGAAAACCAACACATCATCGAATGGGCACACACTTCACTGGAAACAACTGTGCAGGCTGTAGATTCACTGTTAGTCATTCCCGAAGATACAATCTCAGGCTACGCTCCTGCGGAGATTGCTGCAAAAGTCGTAAGCACCTTTTTGTTACTCCTCAATCGTCTGGGGATTTTATCTCTTCTATTTTCCGATGTTGTTGCGTTGATGCGGGGGTCGGGATATGCTTTTATGGGCCTGGGATGTGCGGAGGGCGAAGGTGCTGCCCTGAAAGCCGCCTGTCAGGCTATGGATTTTCCTTTGCTTGGTCGCGACCGGCTTGCCAGGGCAACCCGTTGCATTACGCAAATAAACAGTGGAAGCGCCCTCCTGTTCGGCGAATTTCAACAGGCAGGGATCGCCGTTCGGGACGCCACTCCTTATGACTGCTGCCATATTATTGACGTCACGCCTAAAAAAGAGACACACGCCCCAGTGGAAGTGACCATTATTGCCATGGGACTTGATAACAAGGTGCCTGTCGAAGGTGACAGTCCACGAATAATACCTGAAGGAATCAGTTTGAAAAAATAAAATGGAATGCATTCTCTGTTCCTGGATACTCGCCTGCACGGATTCAGGCAGTGGGAATACAGAATAGTAAGGTTATGCTATAATAGGATCGAAATCTTGATAGAAACGTCGGTACATCGGGATATGTGGCATGAGTAATAAGAATACCGCAGGACAATTAAAGCGGAATTGAAAAAAAATCGAAGATGTGGCTGCTGATTTGCAGTTTCCATAATTCATATTTTCTGGCACTTGTAAGAATAACAGGGTTGGTGATGGAATGAGCGAATGAACATATCTACAGATAAATGGGATGAGCCGTATGTAAACATAACCATTTGCGGTATTGGGCGGGTTGGGCTTGATGCCCTCGACCGGGTTGCGGCGATGTTTAACAAGGGAGTGCAGTTTGTCGGAATTGATTCGGATAAGGTGTCCCTGGTGCGATCTTCGGCAACAACGCAGGTGTGCATTGGCAATGCAGCGAAAACCGATCCGATACGAGCGGCTGCGGCAACCTTTGCACAACGTAATATAATATACGAGACTTTCAATAGGGCTGACTTCGTTTTTATTCTTGCAGATCTGGGGAGTGCTGTTGGTTGTGGTTCAGCACCAGTAATGGCTGAATTCGCTCGTAAGCGTGATATTATTACCATGGCGTTTGTGGTTATTCCTTCTGCTGCTGAGGGGTATTGTGGCATGGAACAGCACCACATGGCCCTGGATGCCATTGCCGGACATGCAGATTCCTATGTGGTTATTTCTGAAGACCAGTTGCAAGAGTATCACCGGGGCATATCATCCCATACGAAGGAATTGTATATGACGGATAGTTTTATGGTGCATGGTGTGGAAGTTTACCTTGCGGCTTTGTGGCGATGGCAAATGATAAATACTACTGTAAGTGATATTTCCGATGCAATAAGATCGGGTGGACGTGCGCATATAGGTCTGGGATATGCCAACGGCGAAGGCGCTGCCCGGGAAGCGGCGCATCAGGCCGTTGACTGTCCGTTGCTCGGTCATGAATGGCTTGGCCAGGCATCCAGGTGTATCTCGCATATATGTGGTGGAGATGATTTAAAGTTATGTGACGTTATGGCAGTACTTAAGGTCATCCAA
>JAGLCZ010000216.1 GCA_023145975.1 Candidatus Hydrogenedentota bacterium
GCAGTGGATGCATTACACCAGCGTTACGGAAATCCTTTTGTATTTTTCTGCGGGGTACATCGATATTATAAAGGGCTGTCCTGGCTGGTTCGTGCGGCAGCAACTATTCAAGCACCTGTGGTCATTGCAGGCGATGGCCCTGAACGGGGAAAAATAATGAAGCTGGCAGAAGAACTCGGGCTGGATATCGCCTTTCCCGGTGTTCTAAGTCCGGAAGAACTTAATACCCACCTTCATGCCTGTACTGTATTTGCTTTCCCCTCGGTAGAACGAAGCGAAGCCTTTGGCTTATCCATATTGGAAGCGCACGCATGTGGAAAACCCGTGGTAGCAACCCGTTTAGGCACGGGCGTTGAATATGTGAATGAAGACGGGAAAACCGGTTTAAATGTACCCCCTAAAAATGCGGATGCTTTAGCAAATGCACTTAATAAACTACTTGCGGATACTGAACTGCGCACACGTATGGGGGCTTATGCACGGGAACGGGTACGAACGCAATTTGATGCGGCATCCATAGCACGACAGGAATATGAACTTTATGAAAAAGCAATGCAGCTAAACCGTTCCAATCATAATCTGCACTGACACCAGCTGCAATGATATAGTATGTACTTTCATCAATAGTAAATATGGTCACTGATTTCTGACTGAAGTATTCAGAGACCCGGAATTCTGAAATGACCCCCAATCAATATCTGATATGCGCCTATCTGCTGGCGGTTACATTTGCACTGTCCTGGCTGTTAACCTATGCCATGCGCAATGTGGCAAAACGATTTGATATTTTAGATCATCCCGTTGGACGTAAAGCACACCGAAAACCAACGCCTTTATTAGGCGGTGTTGCCATTTTTGCCGCGTTCTACATTACATTACTGGTGCATATCGGCATACTGACCCTGTTACAACCCTATGGTCCCGATTGGTTGGAAATAAATCTGACACCCCTGTTAGGCGAGGACGGCGGCATAAAACTCACAGGTATTCTTGTCGCCGGCGTGCTGATTTTCATGCTGGGCGTTATAGACGATCTGCATGTTTTATCCCCCTGGAAAAAACTCATCGGGCAGATTCTAATTTCCTGTATTCTGGCAGCCTTTGGGGTGCGCATCCACCTGTTTGTATTCAACGATCCTTTTACTTCGACCTTCGCCACTGTATGCTGGATGGTACTCATTATTAATAGCATGAACCTGCTGGATAATATGGACGGACTCAGCGGCGGGGTATCCATAATCGCGGCGGCAACCTTCTTCCTTTGTGTACAGCCCTTCGGTGACGATTTCATGGTGCGCATACTCCTCGTAATATTCATGGGTGCCGTAGGTGGATTTCTTTATCATAACCTGCCGCCAGCTTCAATCTTTATGGGAGACTGCGGCGCCATGTTTAATGGATTCTTTCTCGGGACGATTGCCGTAGTCGGCACATTTCATATTGAAGGCGAAGGATCACGTATCGCGGTGGTGGCGCCGGCAATGGCACTCAGCGTCCCCCTTTTTGACACATTAAGCGTCATGTACATACGCTGGCGCAATGGCGATTCCATCATGCTGGGCGATAAACGCCATTTCTCACACCGGCTTGTGGATGTGGGAATGCGTCCACCTATGGCAGTATATTTTATTTTCATGGTGGCAGCGATTGTCGGTTTGAACGGTGCCTTGCTGCCGTATCTGAAACTGACGGGCACTATCATTATTATGGCACAAACACTCGGCATTTTTCTGTTGATTGTATTACTGATGAACGCAGGAAAACGAAATGGAGCAGATCAGGAAAATGGTGAGTAAACGCATATCCAAAAATAAACGTACCGTCCGCATCAATGCAGCCCCTGAGATTCAGATGCCTGCAGAAGCACACATTCTTCAGCAATATTGGCCTGAAACATTTGCACCTGCACGCACAGCACTGTTCATGGGTATTGCATCTATTACTGTGGCGCTCATGGTATTTAGCGCGGCATTTCTTGGTGCCTTCACTGCATTAAAAATCAACCTGGCAGAAGGGATGGGGCTTACATTACCCGAACTGGTCTCCCCTGCTAATTTTGATGTGGCTACTGTAGTATGGGCAATAGCCACCGTGGTATTTCTGGGTATTATTCATCCCTGTCTGGGGATAGGCGCATTACTGCTGGCACGCCCCTGGCTGGACGGGTATACATTTTTTTCTGATAATGTATATTTCACCTGGTCTATTTATCTGCTCTGTGCTTTGTGGCTCATCCAATCCATAAAGCAGCGGAACCGCATTCAGGCTCCCCCTCAGATGTTATTGCTCCTGGCGCTGTTTGTTGTTTTCCTGACAGTTACACGCTACTCTTACCAGTACTACAACACCTATCAACATCTGTGGCTGTGGCTGGGATATATCACACTTTTTTTTCTTACCCTCAACACAATACGCAGCCGTGCCGCCTGGGGAGTGATACTGACGATATTTCTTTTTGGATTGGGGCTTCAGGCACTTTTCAGTATCCTGCACTTCGAGTACTTACTGCCCCACCTGCGCAAAGCTATTCAGGACCCCGCCCTGCTGCTGCGTTATTTTAAGACCACTACTATCAACCCCGAACTGGCACGACGCTTTAATGTAAACCGCGCCTTTGGTTCTATGCTTTTTCCGAATGCACTTGCAGCATATCTGCTGCTCGGAATTCCCTTTTCATTGATGGCTGTCAAGGCGTGGTGGGGCGATGTACAAAAAACACTCGCCACCAAAAACATCCGCTATTCTCACAAAACGACTTCCATTTACGACCGTGTTATACTTCTCGCTATTGCAGTCGTTATCGGAATCCTCTGCTTCCTGGCTGTTTTTTTCGTTGCCCATTTTCCACAGGAATACAAATACGAAGGGACTATACAGGATCTGCCGGGTTATCTGCATACGATCCCCCTTACCCTACTGGCTTTTGTGGGAGCCTGCTGCGTCTCGTTCTCCATGCTGCTGCTGCTGACACGGTACGGACTCGACGGGTTTTGGTACTTGTTCCGCTTTACAGGGGTTTGCATTCTTGCCCCCTTACTCTTATACACCTTGTGGATAACCTATTCCCGGGGCGCTTACCTCGGATTGATCTTTACCGCAATATGGAGCGGGATACTGCTGTTGATCTCGCCCACACGGGCACAGCAGTTGGCTGCCTGCGTGTTCAATCGAAAGAATATAGCACATGGGTTACTCCTGCTGTTTTTTCTGGGCGCCCTGCTGTTACTCCTTCCGAATATAGGCGGTACCTCTTCGTATGCACAGGAAATGGACCCACGCACACTGGTACATCCGGAAGGCATTACATTAAGCGCCGGCGACCTCGCCGATCCTGCATCGCTACGTCTTCGCTTCGGCTACTGGCGTGTTGCATTGCGCATGGCACTGGACAACCCACTCACAGGAGTAGGCTTGGGAAACTTTGCCATCGCCTATCCGGCATATCAATATATCGGTGCCGGAGATGTACGGGAAGCGCATAACGGTTTTTTACAGGTGTTTTCCGAAACAGGTCTGATGGGCGGTTTGCTGTTCGCAGCATTCTGGATATACTTTGGACTTTGGGGCGCATGGCGTATTGTCACTGAAAAAAACAAAAAGGAAAAACTGCTGCTGTTGGGACTATACGCCGGGGTTGTCGCATTTTGCATACATGCCTTTGTTGACATAGACTTCAGCCATCCCTCGCTGGTAATGTTTGTAATGGTATACGCAGGTCTCTTCTATGCACGTGCCGCCATAACCCGTAACACCGCCGCTGCTGCGGAAGACACATCACGTGCAAGCCGTATTCCCCTTGTATTCCATCGCATTACTGCAGCAGTACTGCTGGTCGTACTGCTGATAGGCGGCACAGCTGTCTTTCGCGTGTATGCACAACAATTGGCACTAAACCGATTTGGTTTTATTAATATTTCTAATAACAATGAATTAAGCAAACGTATGCGCGCAGGACAGTTTTTTATCCCTGAGATGACACAGTATGGGGAAGCGCTCAGACTGGGCGGGAAACCATCAAAGCACCCGCGCCTTCTTATAACGCTTGCACAGCTGTTTCTCAATGATTATGAAAAGATTTCCGATGCCTGCGTTTTTTATAAACCGGCACCCGACCAAAAAAACCGATTCCTTCGCTTGCCGCCCGAGGAATCCGTACCGAAAAATGGATTGATGGTTGTCGCCAGAAAACCTTTTCATATTCGGGATGCAGCGATGGATAATATTGTTTCCTGGATAGAAGAGCTTATAAAGATAGATCAACGATTCCCGCATCACCATGAGTTAGCACTTAATATCATAAAATGGTATGAGATGCATGTCGATTTTGTGTATGGTCCGAAGTTCGAAGAAATACGCCCCCTATGGATCTCCGAATACCTGAAATGGAGCGGTATACTGGCACAGCGCAACCCGCACCATGCGGATGTGCGCATGTTTCATGCACAGGCATTACTCAAAGCTGCATTGCTCAACGAAAATGACGAAAGCGAAAAACTCATTGAACAGGCCGTGCAGGAATGGGAAACCGTTATCGCATTAACCCCGATAACCCATGGACACAAATATGCCTATGCGGCAACATTGTCCTCCCTGGGTGACTATTATAAGGAGAAGGGCGATAAGGAACGGGCGAAAAACTTTAAGGAGCAGGCAGAAGTCATGCGCCTTAAAGCAGCGGATATACAAGAAAAACGCAGGGAAGCCCACTTGTACCATTAGTGTCATCATAATAAGAAAACATAACGTTATCATAGGGATATAGAATAATAGTGTGTGGGAAAAATAGCGTGTAAAGCTATTTTGTGATTGATGCCCAAGAGGACTATAATCCCCCCTTGATGTATTCTGTTCCCAATAAGCTCATCTGCAAACTAATTGTGAGATGATTCAACATGAAAGGATGTTTTGTAATGAAGAAGTATCGAGTATTACTGGTATTGGCGGTAATAGGTTTCATGGTCGTTGCCTGCAGTCAGCCTCAGGCGCCAACAGGAACAACTGCGGCCAAAGCCGCGCCGGCGGCAGCACCTGCTGAAGTATCCG
>JAGLCZ010000217.1 GCA_023145975.1 Candidatus Hydrogenedentota bacterium
GATTCAAATATTGCAACCCCCGCACAAATATGCTATCCTGACACATGGAATACAGACCCTGTGAGTTTGCCCCTGTTTCGTGCAAAGACCAAAGAGGAGATTGATTATGGCTGCGCTTCGTTCGTTATGGGTATTGAGGGTAGTGGTGTTGCTATCAGTTGTTTTTTCTTGTCAGGCGTATACAAAAGAACTTGCGGAAGGTGAACCCATCGAAGGGGAGCATGCGCCTGTGCCCGGCGAGATGGTGTCGATTGCAGCAGGTACGTTCCAGATGGGCGACCCGTGGGTGGAGGGTAAGCCCAGTGAGTTACCGGTGCATGAGGTAACGTTGTCGGCGTACGAGATTGGTAAATACGAGGTTACGAACCGGGAGTATGCAGACGTATTGAACTGGGCGAACGGGCAGGGGTATTTGACTACCGTCTCGACTACCACTGCGGATGCCTATGGTGTACAACTGCTGGACGTAGACGCCAGTACTTGTCAGATTACGTGGACGGGTTCCCAGTTTGTGGTGGATACGCGGGACGGACATTCCATGGCGGATCATCCCGTGGTTGAGGTAAGCTGGTATGGTGCGGCGGTGTACTGCAACTGGCTGAGCGAGCGTCAGGGGCTTACGCCCTGTTATAACACGAATACATGGGCATGTGACTTTACGCAGAACGGTTGCCACCTGCCCACAGAAGCGCAATGGGAGCGTGCAGCGGCGTGGGATGGCTCGAAACATTATCGCTATGGTAACGGCAGCGACAGCATCAGTTCATCGAGTGTGAACTACGAGATGAACAACCCGCTGGGCTTATCGGGAGATCCTTATATGTCCCCGGTGGGATACTATTCGGGCGCGTCAAGTCCTGTGGGATGTTACGATATGAGCGGCAACGTGTTTGAGTGGTGCAACGATTGGTGGTCGCGTGATTATACGAGTAGTGCTGTGAGCAATCCAGAAGGTCCGGGTTTCGGTACTTTCCGGTTGCTTCGCGGCGGCTCGTGGTTCTTCTTCGACGTCACCTTCTGTCGGTCGGCGTTTCGCAGCTTCAATTTCCCGGACGACACGAGCTGCGTCCTCGGATT
>JAGLCZ010000218.1 GCA_023145975.1 Candidatus Hydrogenedentota bacterium
AGACCGCTGCGGGGACTCATTGCACCGCACATAGATTTTGAACGAGGCGGCAAGGTATATGGAAGCGCCTATCGAAAACTCTATGAGTCGGGTAAACCTGACCTGGTTATCCTTTTTGGCGTTGCCCACAGTGGTGCCGCCACCCCCTTTGTGTTAACGCGCAAACATTTTGAAACGCCGCTGGGTATTTTACAAACGGATCAGGAAGCAGTCACGCAACTGGAAAAAGCCTGCGCCTGGAACCCCTATGCTACAGAAATAGCACATAAGATGGAACATTCCATTGAGTTTCAAGCGCTGATGCTCGCCTATCTATACGGTACCGATGTGCCCATTATCCCGATACTGTGCGCATTCCCCAGCGGAAATCCCGGTAGAATGAAACAGGAAGAGGAAGACATAAGTTCTTTTTTGGAAGTATGCGCTGCACTCGCCAATGACAAGAAACGCAATGTTACAGTAATTGCAGGAGCCGACTTGTCCCATGTGGGCAAACACTTTGGAGATGATATAGATATTTCCGAAGAAGTGATTGCAAAGGTAAAAAAACATGATCTGGCAGATCTAGAACAGGTCACCGCAGGAAATGCGGAAAACTTTTTCAATGCGGTCATGGCAGACGGTAATGAACGACATATTTGTGGGCTGGGCTGTATTTACGCAACACTCACGACGCTTCAAGGCCATGTCGCTTCAGGCAAACTGCTCTCTTATGATTGTGCTCCCGACCCGGTAGATGGTATTGTTTCTTTTGCTTCCATTTCCCTTGAGTAAGGAATACATAACGATAAAATAAGTGTGCTATACTGTGCAGGAAAAGGTAATCCTATGCTACAAGACGGAGAATGTCCAATGTTAAAAGACCGGATAGTACGTGTACGCCTCAATAAATCCTATCAGAAACAACGTCCACTTTCTTATGTCGGCAAGTGTACGAATTTCAATAACTACTGGGTCGTCATAGATGGACGCAGCTGTATGGTAACCCGCTCCCAACCCAACGGTGTTCAATTGGATGCAAAAAGCACGATCCACGTGGTTCCCCGTAACAACATTGAATCCATTCGGGTACTTCCTGACGACTTCGATATAAAGAATATTCAGATCAGTACCGAAGGACAGCAGCTTGTCTTCGTAGTGAAAAACGGACAACCCTGCTTTATCGGTGAGATCGGTGAAGGCTGAGTATAACGGCAGGCGAATATCTATCCGGATCAATGC
>JAGLCZ010000219.1 GCA_023145975.1 Candidatus Hydrogenedentota bacterium
ATCTGGCAGCGCATTTGTTCAAGAGATTCCCGAAGGGCATCGCGGTTCGCCATACAGATATCCCGCCATATTTCAGGACATGCCGCCGCAATTCGGGTAACATCCAGAAATCCCTTGCCCACGAAATCACGGGTTACCCCGAAATCTGCAGCAAGCTGTGCAATGGCAGCAGCCAGTATATGAGGCGCATGACTTGTACGGGCAAGCATAGCATCATGAATTGAAATATCAATATCCACAACACGCATACCAATTGCACGCCATAATTCACACACCGTTTCCCGCACCTGCATATCAAGGGAGGAATCCTGTTCAACCAAACACACAGAACCCGCGTAAAAATCAGGGGTTCCATGAGAAGGACCTACTTTTTCACTGCCTGCCATGGGATGACACCCCACAAAACGGCGCGGTACGGGACAATGAGTTCGGGCATGATCGCAAATAGCCTGTTTTGTACTTGCAACATCCAGGAATATTGCCTGAGAAGGTGCGGCGGCACGGGAAGCATCCAGCACGGGAATGACCTGCTGAACAGGAGTTGCAATAAGAATAATATCCGCCCTGGACACACCTGCCTGTAAATCAAGTGTGGCTTCATCTATGGCGTTCTGCTGCAATGCAATATCAAGTGACTTTTGAGTCCGCCCCACTCCCACAATGTGTTTGACCAACCCGCGCTTTTTCAGGGCAAGCCCGAATGAAGCACCCAAAAGGCCAACACCGATGATAGTCACTTGTTCAATGCCTATGGTCATGACCTTTCTCTTGCAGCAGCCACTGCCTGCGCCACCGTAAACTGACGCACATACAAAGCACGACCGATGATAATTTCATCTACGCCGGAACTGACCAAAACACGGGCATTGTAAATGTCATCCAGTGCAGAAACACCTCCCGATATGGTAACGGGAATCTGCACGGATCGCGCCAGTGTGCCTGTGGTCTCAATATTGGGTCCGGCAAGCATGCCGTCACTGAGAATATCGGTATAAATGATACGGGAAGCCCCTGCCGCTTCAACGGTACGGGCAAACTCCAGTGCATCACAATCGGTATCTTCAAGCCAACCGCTAAGCGACACATATCCGTTACGGGCATCAATACCCACCACGATACGCCCCGGCCAGCGGGAACATGCTTCCACAAGTAATTCCGGTTCACGATAGGCAGCGGTACCAAGGATCACCCGTTCTGCACCGGCACCAAGCACTTTGGCAATAGACTCCAAAGTACGTATACCACCACCGACTTCGTAACGAATCTGCAGAGCACTAAGCTTTTGCAGCTGCGGCAAAACACAGCACACACCACTTTTTGCACCATCCAAATCAACGATATGGACGATCGATTCCTGGAAATCCGCTTCCGGCAAAGATTCTTTTAGCGCCTGCCACCACAACCGGCCCTGTGCGACGGGATCTTCGGAAAATACTGTTTCCTGAGCATAATCGCCCTGAACAAGATTAACGCAAAAACCGCCGCGAATATCAACAGCGGGAACAATGCGCATACCTATACTGCCGCCAATTTCGACTTGGCAATATCAACCAAACGGGCAAAAGCATCGGCATTATGGACTGCCAAATCAGCGAGTACCTTACGATCCAAGCCGATCTCTGCTTTACGCAATCCTTCCATAAAACGATTATAATTCATGCCGTTGGAACGGGCACCCGCGTTAATGCGCGCAATCCAAAGGCGACGAAAATCACGTTTACGTGCCTTGCGATCACGATAGGCATACTGACCGCTATGCTCGACCGCCTGTTGGGCAGTCTTTATCAGACGATGACGACTTCCGCGATAACCGGAAGCGAGCTTTATAGTTCTCTTGCGTCGTTGTTTAGACGCGGGATTATTTCTTGCGCGAGGCATATTAATATTCCTTATTCAATAGTCGTTGGAACAACTTTTTAATTTCTTAGCAGTAAAACGATCCTAACTGTAGGGCAAAAGCTTCCTGATGCGCGCGATCTCCTGCGGGGCAATAAGTGTTGCCTTACGAAGGTTGCGCAGCCGTTTGGGGCTTTTCGAGGATTTCAAATGGCGGGCATACGCCTTTTGCCGTTTGAACGACCCGTTTTTAGTGCGGCGGAACCGCTTTGCAGCGCCCCGGTGGGTTTTAAGTTTTGGCATAAATCAGATTCTCCTGTAGTAAACATCACAATAGATAAAGAAATTGGCGGTAATACACCACTTCCCTATCATTTCAAAAAAATGAAACCGAATCCCTGTGCAGTTTACAAAAAAACGCACACGGTGCAATCATCTTACAAACAAATAAATTAACGATGCTTAGCAGGTGCGAGCATCAACGACATATTCCGACCTTCCAACTTGGCAAGACTGGCGCTATTTTCGCCGGAACATAAATCCTCTGTCGCTTCAATCACCTGACCGATAATTCTCCGTCCGAACTCAGGATGCGCCATTTCGCGACCACGAAACATGATGGTAATCCGCACCTTGTTACCGGCCTGCAAAAAAGAACGCACATGATTTGTTTTGGTATCGAAATCATGCTTATCAATCTTAGGACGATACTTAATCTCTTTAACCGAGGTTGCCGTCTGATGCTTTCGAGATTCCCGGGCACGGCGTTTCTGCTCGTAACGGAACTTCCCGTAGTCCATAATCCGACATACCGGCGGGGTCGCTTTCGGCGCAACCTCTACCAAATCAAGACCACGACCGTCAGCTTCACGAATCGCATCCCGCGGGGGCATAATCCCTAACTGCTCACCGTGTTCATCAACAACGCGTACCTGGCGCACACGAATTTGATCATTTATCCGTATCTGTTCTTCCTTCTTTAGCCTGGCGATGGGTGCATTCTCCTATTGACCGCCTACCGGTCGAAATTAACACACAACTGCAACCTGTAAAACAGGCTGCTACAACAACACAACCGAAAAATAAGTCGTAAATACAAACAAAAAACGCGACATAAGACACCTGCCTTATATCGCGAAAACAAACAATCTGCGTTATCAAAAATAACAACGCCATATCATCATTGCGAAACCAGACAGGCAGGCATATCGCCGCCGTAAGGTGAGGAAACATATTCCTGCTTACGTGTCAGATGTAAAACCACACCTAACTGAGAGGAGTGTAGCAAAAAAGAACCTTAGATGTCAATTTGTAGTTCAAAAGTTTTCGTAGGTCTTTCGTTTTCCAGAACTAAGCACTCCATTGTCGAAAAACAAAGTGGATAACAGAACACAACGTGATTTTTGTATCCACTTTCCCGGGGTTGGTGTATAATCTATGAATTGAGTACAATGCTGAATAGGAAATATAAGGCAGGGGAAGTCAAATGAAACCCGCCTTTGATATCATGCCGAAACAGGAGATAATATTATGATCGGGTTTCTTGTTATGACTACTATGCTGACTGCGGTGAGCGGCGAACTCCCCCACTCCTCTGATTCTTACCTTTGGTATCCACGGGAAATTACGACAGGTTCCGTAACCATTGAAACGGGTGGAAACTATAGGCTCTGGGTATGTGTCGCTGAAAATGCAAACTCCTTTGTGGAGATTGCTGATGATCGATATGTGTTGGAACCGGAACGTGCCGGCAACCGCAACACCGATCACAACTGGAAAAAGCTTGGCAGGATTGCTGTCGAATCCGGCAGCCTGAAGATCGGCTTCGGCAGCGGTATTTCCATGATAGCCCTCAGCAAAAAAAACGGGTTCAATCCAGAAAATGCACTATTAAACATGCGCGCATTGCCCCTTCCCGATGCGGTAGAAGACCAGCGAGCCACACTGGCAAGAGGAACCAACACGGTGTTCACCCTACCACACTATACCGATCTGGAGAGTTGGGAAACCACTGCAGACAAACTACGGATGCGGATTCTATTGGGTTCCGGATTATATCCTATGCCGGAGAAAACGCCCTTGAACACACAAGTCTTCGACGAAGTGGCGTATGCAGACTATCGTGTCGCCAAAGTACACTTTGAAGCGTCGCCGGGCTTTCTGGTTACAGGAAATCTATACCGCCCTTTGGGAGCGGGTCCCTTTCCTGGAGTTGTCTCTCCCCATGGTCATTGGACAGCAGGACGACTTGAAGATTCGGAACGCGGATCTGTTTCTGCACGATGTATCACCCTGGCACGTATGGGGGCTGTTGCCTTTTCGTATGACATGATCGGCTATGTAGACAGTCGCCAGACTAAACACAATTGGGGCGGAAATAGAGAAAAACTATGGGGAATCCATCCCTTTGCTCTGCAGTTGTGGTCGGCTATTCGAGCCGTAGATTTTCTGTCAGCACTTCCCTGTGTAGATCCGGATCGTATAGGTTGTACCGGCGCATCGGGCGGCGGTACCCAGACCTTTGCATTAACAGCAGTTGATAACCGCATTCGGGTTGCCGCTCCTGTCAACATGATTTCGAGTACCATGCAGGGCGGCTGTTTGTGTGAAAATGCCCCCCTTTTACGTCTGGATAATTCAAATATGGAGGTGGGGGCTCTTGCCGCTCCCCGTCCTCTGCTGGTGGTTTCTGCCACAGGGGATTGGACACGGGAAACACCGCGTGTCGAATATCCTTCCATAAAAAGTATCTACGCCCTATACGGTGCTGCCGACCGCGTGAAAAATGTACATCTGGACTATGAACACAACTACAATCAGGCAAGTCGTGAAGCCATGTATCGTTTTATGGGAAAACATTTAATCGGAGGGGACTGGGAATCCTTTGTGGAGCCTGCATACGAGAAACCAGACGATGATCTATTACATGTCTTTCCCGGAGAAATGCCCCCCGAGGGCTATCTCACAGGAGAAGCACTGATTGATCTTCTCATCGAACAAGCGAAAGAAAAACGCACGGTACGTCTTCCTAAAAACACGGACGAAGCAACACAATGGCGCGAAAAACATACAAAAACATTTTCTTACCTATTGGGAGTCGCTACGCCGCCTGTCAATACCCTGGCAGCAACGCGCCTCGCCATGAAAGAGACAAAAGCGTATGTGCTGGAACATTGGGTCATCGGACGATCCGCTGACGGGGATAAAATTCCCGCGCTGTTTTATCGTAACAATAAAGCCGAAGCACAGGACGCGGTGCTGGTGGTTCATGGACGGGGTAAGGCTTTCCTCGCCGATTTAGAAAACCATTCTCCAGGCACTTTAGTTACTTCCCTATTGGAGAAAGGCAAGGCAGTTCTTGTAATTGATGCATTTCTCATTGGAGAACATCACCCTCCGGAAAAAGAATGCACACGCACCCATATCGATAAATTTCATGACACTTTTCACCCCACTGACACGGGGCATCGGGTACAGGATATTTTGACTGCATTCTCATTCCTGCAGGCACGGTATGATATGACTGGAACGGTGGATTTGCTTGGTATTGAGGATGCCGGCATCTGGGCGATACTCGCAGGGGCTGTTGAATCAGGGTTTCGCCATATCGCGGCAGATATGAATCAATTTGATATTGCCGATGACGAAGGCTGGGAAAAGAAGTATTATGTGCCCGGCATACGCGCATTAGGCGATAT
>JAGLCZ010000022.1 GCA_023145975.1 Candidatus Hydrogenedentota bacterium
GAAACTCCCGTCCATATTGCGGACACCTTGGACGCCGCCATAAACGCAATAAGAAACTCCGGCCGCGCCATGGAAACCATGGCAATACAATCCCCCTTCTCGACGCCAATCTCAATAAAAGCACGGGCAGTGCGATCTACAGCATCGGCAAGCTGCGCCCATGTTAACCGGGTATCTTCAAAAATGATTGCAACGGTATCAGGTTTGATACGCGCCCATTTTTCCACATATTGCCACAGATATTGTTCTTCTATTTGCATCATTGAATCATATCCATTCAGACCGAAGCGATTTCTACACAACCGTCACGTAACACAGGTTTTCCCGCAGCGTTCACCACCGTAAAATGGCATTTAATGATATCACCTTCCGTCTCTTTTTGCAGCATACGCACGGTGATATCCGTATCCGGCTTAACCATACGTATAAATCTGCATTGAACAGCACGAATGCGGCGGGGATCGTTATCTGCTTCAGCAGCGGTAATTTCACGCACTGCTATTGCAAGCGTTCCTGTTCCCTGAAAAATTATTCCCGGTAACCCAACAGATTTGGCAAAGGCAGGGGAAGTATGAATTGGGAAAGGCACATTTGCGCAGGCATCATAAATGTAAGAAGCCAGTTTTGAAACGTGCACGGTCTTCGTCCAGATCGGCGCAGCACCGGCTGTGCCCGCATAGTCAGTAACATCATCCTTGCCTTTTCCGGCATCTTCGCAAGTAACCCCACGCAACAGCCCACCTATACGCTCTACAAAGACAACCTGATCCTGTTCATCGTATGCCGTATAAGCAATGATAAGATGGGAACCCGCACGATGGGGGACTATGGTTTCCACTTGCCCTTCAATGCGCAGTTTATCGCCAGGATACACGGGGCGTTCCCAATGAATACTTTCACTGTAATGCACCTGACGGGTCAACACTTCATAAGGAAATGCCTTATCCCCCCAGAAATCCACGAGCTGCTCCGAAATATGCCAGGTAAGCGAAACTGCCAGCATAGGCGGTGCCACAATGCCCGCATCACGTGTATCATCAAGATGCCATGGGTTGTCATCCCCAATGGAAGCAGCATAGTTCATGCACTGCCGTGCTGTGACCTCTACCTCAAGAGACTTACTAAATACTCCGACATATGTTGAATTTATATTCATTTTTTATTTCCAGGTTCTTCGCTTTTTCGTCCAATACTAAAATACTGAAACCCATGTTCTGCCATCACAGCGGGAGTATACAGATTACGTCCATCAAAAATAACCGGTGTCCGCATCAACTCAGCCATGCGCCCATAATCCGGACGGCGAAATTCGTTCCACTCCGTCATAATTACAAGTCCATCTGCACCTTCCAGCGCACCATAGTATTTAGCGGCAAGTGTTAT
>JAGLCZ010000220.1 GCA_023145975.1 Candidatus Hydrogenedentota bacterium
ATGCCGCCTACTGCAATAACGTCTTCATCTTTCGCACCCGGGTTTGAAGCGGATCCAGTCCCAGCAATTCCGCAATCTCTTTGGGCTTGGCAAAACGTTTTTCGTGCATCGCCGTGGCAAAACGAATGGCGGTGCCCTCATCGCAAGGCGCGGCTTGCAGTACGGTCACCAAGGGACGCACATCCAGTGTAATGATCTTGCGTCCCGGTTTGGGTCCCCCACCGCCGCGACTTTTAACAGAACGTGCCACAGGCCATTCGTCCTGTTCCTGCAACGCGGTAATACGCGCGTTGACAGCCGCAAAAGGTTCAACGCTATACAGTGCATATTCAAGCCCCACCTGATCCGCCATAAGTGCACGTGCGCGCAGTTCCACTTCCCGCGCTTCGTAGGCACATAAGCCGGGAGGCAGGTTTTTCTGCAGTGCTGTCAACAACGCCTCCGGCGAACAAGGCGCTACCAAAACCACATCCATCCATTCCGCTTCACTCTCCTCGCCGACGGGTAATGCCGACGAAAAAGTCACCTTGGGATGGGCATGAAAGCCTTGTGAATAGGCGAGCGCCGCACCGGCACGACGAAGAGCACATACCCAGGTCTGTGCCGTTTCAAGATGGCTGATAAAACGAAGCATCCCTTCTCTGCCTACACGAAAGCGCACACGGAACACGCCTTCCCGCTGCACGGAGGACGGTTTCGCTTTGATAGGTATCTGCTCCTCTGCTTCCCGTCCTGCAGCGGCACGCACCTGCATTTCGGAACACGCCGACGCAGCATGAAGATTTGCGCCGCATTGGTTACATACACCGTCACGACAATCGGCCGTGTATTGACCTGCAACCGCCTTGTTCCATTCTGCCGTCAGCGCTTTTTTGCTTACCTGCGCGTCAATATGATCCCAGGGGAGCGGCGCATCCAGTTCGCGTGCGGCGAGTGCCCCTGCCGCGTCGAATCCAGTCTCTTCAATGGCGGTGCGCCATGCGTTGAAGTTCAGGCGCTCTTCCCAGGTTTCAAAACCGGCACCATGACGTAACGCTGACAATAACAAGGGCGCGGCACGTCGGTCTGAACGACAGAGTAACCCTTCGATATACGAGGCTTCCGGTGCATGACGTCCAAATTTAATGCCCCGTCCTATTTCCCTAAACAATCCTGCCAGCTGCTGCTGCCGCACACGGGTCTCTTCAATATCGATCTGCGCCGACCACTGAAACGGGGTGAAAGGCTTGGGTATAAAAGTGGAAATCCCTGTACGCACCATGGCACGATGGTCAACACATTTTCCTGCATCCAACACCCGCCCGCAAAGATCGGCAATAGCATCAATATCCGCTTCCGTCTCTGTGGGCAGCCCGATCATAAAATAGGTTTTGATATGTTTCCAACCCCGCCTGAAAGCCTCCACTGCCAA
>JAGLCZ010000221.1 GCA_023145975.1 Candidatus Hydrogenedentota bacterium
TAGCAGCAGGTGATCCCGGGACAACGGTACTGACTATCAGGCCGCCCGGTTTCTCAATGCCCCAATAGATTGCATAGTCTTCAGTTAGTGGTTGTGTGAACACGCCTAACCATGCTTCTTTTGTACGTAAAGAATTTTCAGAAATGTCAGGGGGGGTATCTATGTATTTCATAAAACGATTACTCTGAAATACAAGGGGATGTCCCGGATGGGTAAACACTCCCCCACCTTCTGCACGGGTTAGATCAAAGCCGACAATACCAACAGCTTCACCGCGAACGTTGACTACCGGGCTGGTTACAAATCCCAAACGCAAGCCTTCTGTAAGGCAGTAGGTAGTATGAGATTCATTGAGTACTGCACAGATGCGCTCTACTTGTATGCACCGCTGAAAATCCATGTTTTCCGACATGAGTCCTATTAATGCTACAGGTTCACCCAGGGAGAGGCCGCGGTTCCTTCTGAAACGAACACCCGGCAAATTTAGAGGTTTTTCAGATTGAATTTGCAACAATGAAATATTAATATCATCGGGTTTTTCCAGTAGTACTGCAGGGTACTTTTCTTCTGTGTTATTTCTGCGAATATGCACTTGAAAATTGAATGTATTTATATCATTTTGTTGTAAGTGACCATTGGATAGTACCAGTCCTTCCGGAGAGACGATCAGTGCCACAGCATTGCCGTCTTGCCGTTGTTGTTCTCCAGTTCTTGCATCGGTTACTTCCTGGGTAAATGTAAGTATGCATACGGATTCATGTAGTTGGTCATAGATTTTTTGTAAAGAAGACGGAGTGAAATCAGCGGCTTGACTAAAGACAGCGGGTACGGATAAAAATATGATTATTGCTATATTTTTACTAATCCACATGTTTAGGTGTTTCCTTATCGAGTGCTGGTGTTTCGTTGGTTTCCGTAATCACGAGTACAAAACGGGTTACTGCACCGCGTTTTACAAACAACATTACCCGTTTCTGTTTTGATTCCAAACGTTTCTGGTAGGCAAGTGTGAATTCTTTCAGGGTTTGTATAGGTTCTTTATCAATTTCAAGGATGATATCCCCCTGTCCGAGACCACTTTTTCCTGCAATACTTCCAGGTTGACTTCCAGAAACCAACACACCTGTACGACCGGAAAGTTGTGCACGCCGTGCCAGTTCAGGAGTGAGCTCTGCTGCGGTAAATCCCCATTCAGAAAATTCGGCTTGCCTCCCTTTCAAGGAAATCTTTTCTTCAGTTACCACTTCAATTTCAATGGTTGTTTTCTCTCGCATGACATGTAGGGAAACGGATTTCCCCACTGGTAGATCCGCAATGGTCTTGCGCACATGTGGAAGACTTTCTTTAAAGCGTGCATCCACCGTTTGGTTATTGATCCCAATTAACAAATCCCCGGGGATAATGCCCGCCTTTTGGGCTGGTGACAGCGATGAAACATCAGCAATTATTACGCCATGCAGCGTGGGGTCATCTGTTTTTGCCGCCATTTCCTGAAAATGCAGACCCAGCCAACTGCGGCGTACATGACCATCACGAATAATGGCTTCAACAACTTCGCGTACAACATCAATGGGAATAGCAAAACCAAGATTTTCTGCGCTGCTCAATACCCTGGCATTAACGCCAATAACTTTTCCATGCATATTTACCAATGGTCCCCCACTGTTACCTGGATTAATAGCAGCATCAGTTTGTATCCAGTTATTATAAGGTGAAGCCATACTGCTTGTATTGTCAAGATACCGGTCGGTTACGCTGATAATCCCTAAAGATACGCTACGCGCCAGTCCGTGTGGGCTTCCCATAGCCAGCACTAATTGCCCTGCTTCCAATGTCGCGGAATGTCCTAAACTTACTGATGGAAGTGGTGTTAAAGGATTTACCTTGAGTACTGCAATATCTGTATCAGGATCAGTACCTACTACTTCTGCTTCAAGTTCGGTATTATCGCTGAACACACACCATACCTGACTACTTCCTCCGGCCACATGCTCATTGGTAACAATATATCCATCAGGTGAAATAATGAACCCACTGCCGACGATGGGAACTTCGGAACGACGCCCAGCCACAAAGATTTCTTTTACCGGGCGTATATGTACCAATGCCGGGGCAACGCTATTTTTTGAGGCGAGAACTTTCGACTGCATATTACCGCCCAGTGTCGCGCATCCACTTCCAGCGATTAGTAATAGAATAAAAGCGAAAAAATATAAAGTGGTTTGCAGCAGTTTTTTAGTCGAAGAAAAAGAAATCCATGATACTAACATGCGGTGAGAATCTCCTGAGATACAGATTATATTGAACTCAAAACGGTTTTATTATACGTACATCACTCTGATATCGGTTAATCATATTTTTAATGT